>CANFHO010000068.1 GCA_947447005.1 Chitinophagaceae bacterium | reverse complement strand
CTTTTTGGTTATTGACAGATCTGGTTTTGGTCAAAAGAACCCTTCCTGCATTTTATCTAAAAGCAGAGAAGATCGTCAGAAAAAAATATGTAGCTTCATTGCTCATTCTCTTGGTATTGGCAAACTGGATCTGGAATATTTATAAAGGCATATGAATCCTGAAATCAAATTTCAATATAAAGTAACTGATCCTGAATTGGAGAAAGCGTCTAACAGTTATGTAATGTCGCTGATGGCAGTCATGGTAGGATTGCCCATGCCCATTGTAAATCTGCTGGCTACTTTATTTTTCTATATCGGAAACAGAAAGCAAACCTACTTTGTACGTTGGCATTGCATGCAAGCATTGCTTTCGCAGGCGTCTGTATTAATCGTAAACAGCTATGGATTCTGGTGGTCTGTTTCAATCATCTTCACCGAAGCAACCATCAGCAACAGATATATTGCTTTTATGATTACAGCTTTTATTTTTAATCTGACTGAAATTATCCTAACTATATACACTGCTGTGAAAACAAGAAAAGGTGAACATATCAATTGGTGGTTTTATGGCGGATTGACAGATCTCATTTGCAGGAAATAATATGAAAAAAATTATTATACAGGGACTGATCATGGTGGCGCTGTTTGCTGCCAGTCTCTTTTTCATGAACAAAGTGGATTGGGTAAAACTCTTTCATATCGAGAAGTTAACCAAGTCGGCTGATGAAAAAATAAATGAACTTTTTCTCGAAGTCTTCATCAAGGACAACAACGAACTAAAAGATTCTACTTTGTCAGCTCCGATCGATAGCATCCTCACAAGAATATGTGATCGAAATCAAATCAACAGAAAAGACATTCAATTGCATGTAATCGAAAGCAGTGATGTGAATGCATTTGCATTGCCAGGCGGACATTTAATCGTGTTCACAGGGCTGATTGATTTTGTAGAAAATGAATCTGAATTGGCAGGAGTGATGGGACATGAAATTGCGCATATTGAGTTGGATCATGTGATGAAAAAAATGGGTAAAGAAATCGGACTTTCAGTCATCATCAATATGACCGCCGGTGGTGGAAATGGAGAGGTTATAAGGGAAGCATTGAAAACACTTACTTCTACAGCTTTTGACAGGGAGTTGGAAAAAGACGCAGATATCATGTCTGTTGAATATCTTAGCAAGGCCAATATAGATTACAAGGGTATGTCGGCTTTCATGAACAGACTTGCCAAAGAAAAAGAGAACCTGGGTGATCATGTAACGATACTCAGTACACATCCTGCATCAGACGACAGGGCCAAGTATATACTTGAACAAGGAAAAAAACGCAGGTATGAAATCAAGCCTGTTCTGTCAGATTCCACCTGGGATGCATTTAAAACAAATTTCAAGGAACTTCGTTAATATAAATTCATACTCATTTTAATACCATGCTGAAAAAAATCTTGCTTGCTGTGCTCGGACTAATTATTGTTGTGGTTGGACTAACTTTCACCAATCGTTTTGCACATTTGAAGAATTTTGCCATGTGGGGTAAACATACCATTCATGATTATAGAACGCATCCAACACGTGTGGTTGAAAATGGTGATGCACCTCAAAAATGGCCATATGATTCAGCTTACAATACTGGGGTGATACCTGACAGTTTGTTAAAGATCATTGATTCAAATGATACACATGCTTTCATTGTTATTCAGCATGGAAAATTATTGTATGAGCATTATTGGGATGGATATGATAGTTCCAGGCTCAGCGGTTCATTCTCTGCTGCTAAAAGTATCATATCATTGTTGATAGGTATTGCTGTGGATGAGGGAAAGATCAAGTCTATCGAAGAACCTGCAGGAAATTATGTTCCTCATTTCAAGGAAGGAGATCTGGCCAAAGTGCGCATCAAGGATTTGTTGACCATGAGTTCAGGCACCAATTATAAAGAGTCTGATAAAGGATATTTCAGTCTCAATGCAACTGCTTATTATGGAGATGATGAAGAATATCTGATCAGCATGATGGAAGCCAAAGAGCCTGCTGGCGTGCATTGGGAGTACAGAAGTGGTGATACACAGGTATTGGGTTTGATTGTTGAAAAAGCGTTTGGGAAGAGCATTTCTGAATTGGTTTCAGAAAAATTCATGAAGCCCATGGGTGCTGAAGCAGATGCATTGTGGTTGCTCGATGGTGCAAAAAAACACGAGAAATCTTTCTGTTGTTTCAATGGCATTGCCCGTGATTATGCCAGGTTCGGACAACTGGTCTTGAATAAAGGGAAGTGGGGCGATAAACAAATCGTTTCTGAAAATTATATTGCTGCTGCTACTACACCGGCATCCTACTTAAAGGATCGTACGGAAAATGAAAGTCCTGTTGATTACTATGGTTATCAATATTGGATTTTCCATCACAGAGGCATGGATATTGCTCAGCAGAATGGCTTATTCGGACAGTACGTTTATGTTATCAAGGAAAAAGATGCAGTGGTGGTTCGTTTGGGCGAATCAGTTCCAACCAAGCCTATTCATCATTTTCAGCCGGAGAATTTTACCTATGTGGATGCAGCTTTGAGTGTGTTGAAGTGATTAATGAACACGTACCTCCACACTCCATTCAGGCCCGCTGCCAATATGGTATTGTGAGGCGAAATCACCCATGTTCAATGCGATGGATAATTGCATCAAACTGTTGAAATAGCAGAGTGGTTTTCCTTCAGGCACACCGCCAAAAGTGGCTACATACGGCGCATCTATTTCACATACTTTCACTTTGTTTTTAAAAATGATGAAGTGAAGATTGCTTCCATATTTTAAATTGCTCGACTTCATCATGTCGGCTGAAATATTTGTCCATACATTTCCGTATTGCACATCCAGAATCGGAATGTTTCCTTTGAAGATGTTCCCTGTTTGAATGGCTTCCTGATACGCAAGTGAAACAACCGCAGGTTCCAGGAGTTTTCCAACCTGATCAAAGGTGATCACTCCCGATGCCAATCGAGCTGCTGTAAAAGCATACACATCCCTGCCATGAAATGTATACGATTCTTTCGACTCTTTTCTTCTGTTGATGGCCTCATCGATTTCTCTTATGGATTCAATACCCAATGATTTGGCAACCAGAGTCAACGTACCATTGTCGGGCGTTACAATAAAATGACCACTCTTTGTTTTCAACACAACAGATCTTCTGGAAGTACCTACACCTGGATCTACCACTGAAACAAACACCGTTCCTGCAGGCCAATATTTTATAGTCTGTTCGAGTCGATATGACGCTTCCCAAATATTGTATGCAGGTATCTCATGTGTTAGGTCAAATAGTTTTAGATCTGAAGAAACATTCATGGCTACACCTTTCATCGCAGATACGGCACCATCTTTCAATCCGAAATCTGTTTGAAACACAACAATCTTGTTTTGTGCAAATACAGTTGATAGGTAGATAGAAAATACAATGAATAGGCCAAGGATTTTTTTCATAATATTTTGATGATTGTAAAAATAAAAAAACCGGAAATGAATTCCGGTTTTTTATATGCAGGAATAATCTGAATTAAAAATTGAAGACGAGCTTGCTGAATAACCTGCGACCGTTGAAGCCCATTTGAACTGCCTCCCATGGACCACCTGTTTCATTGTCGAATGCCTCATAGCGTGCATTCTTCACAGCAGCAAAATCAGGATGTATATTGAAGACGTTATCTGCTCCTGCAAACAAACTGATCTTTTTAGAAAATTTGTAGGATACATATAGATCACTCGTGATCTTGCCTCTGTAGTTAAATACTTCTGGTGTTACATGTACTTGATCAGAATAACCATCGATATCTGCATATGGATCAATTCCGGTAAAGCTTCCTGAAATGGCTGGATCGCCAGGTCCGTCTGTGCCTGCCTTACTTGCCAATCCGGTCCATCCAAAGCCAAGCGTTTTCATATTGCCATAGTAAGTGAATCTCGCACCTACACCCCAGTTGCCCATGGTGTGATCTATATTCAATGTGAATTTTGCATTCGGCGCAGATGCTTTCAAGAATGCTTCTTCACGATCGCTGAAGAATGTTTTGCGGTGTGTGTAGCTATCATCAAGCAATGTTGGAATGTTTACGTCATCAATGGTTACATGTTGCAGGTTGCCAGCCAATAACACTTTCAGGGTTTTGTTGCCCCACTTTTTGTTGTAATCAGCAACGACGTCTATACCATAGTTGGTGGTGCTAACGGCATTGTCAAAAAACTGAGCTGTAGAAACTCCCAATGTTTTTAGCTGATTGGTAAATGGTTTTGGAAGACTTGCGTCGTCAGCACTGAACAATCCTGATAATACGATCCTGTCTTTCACCTTCACCATGTATCCATCTACCGTAAATGTAAATGCCTTTGATGCCTTCCAGGAGAATCCAGTACTTATATTAATTGATTTCTCTTGTTTGAGTGAAGGAATACCTGCAGCATTCGTAACTGCATCTCCATTGCGAGCAATGCGCGATTGGACCAACTGACCAGCACTGAATGAAGTGAGTGTATTGCTGAAATTGATTTGTTGCAATGATGGCGCTCTGAAACCAGTGCTTAATGAGCCTCTCCAATTGAAGTTATTGGTGAGTTTGTATCTTGATGCAACTTTTCCAGTAAGAACAGAACCAAAGTCAGAGAAATTCTCGAAACGTAAGGCTCCATCAATCAGCCATTTTTTTGTGGCACTCAATTCTGCATCGATGTATGCACTGAGGTCGGTGCGTGTGCTTTTAATTTCATCAGCGGGACTGAAACCAGGGAATCCTTGTGCACCAGGTGCCTGGTCGAATGCATTGGCATAACCTTTATAAGAAGCTTCCTCTCCTTTGTAGATGCTGTAATTTTCATACCTGAATTCAGTACCCAATCCGAGATTCAAACCTTCTCCTATACCCTTGATGGATTTGCTGAAGTCAAGGTTGGTTGTGTTCTGAAGAAAATTGAAACCTCCATCATCAAAATGTGTTTGGGTGATATTCCCCATGTTAGATGCATTGAAAGTTCTATCGCCATAATAGTGGAAATCATTTTTTCCAATGGTATTACTCAGATCCCATGTCCAATCATTTCCTGCTTCACCTTTGATACCTGCTGCAAGTGATACATCCGATATGATACTTTGAATGAGAGGATTGTAATAGATTTCTCCATCACTTGATTGACGCATGGTTACAGGAACAAAAATCACATTGCCATATTTATCAACTGGAAACCTGTCGGGTCTAGCACTCGCATTTCTGGTATAGGCAAATGCTTCACCATTTTTTTGGGTGTATCCACCAAATGAGTAGAAAGTTGTTTTGCCGTTGGCCGATGGAAGTTCAAGATTGTACATACCACCGATGGTTCTTACAGAAGCATCACCAAAGGCTCTTCTGCTTGAATTAATAGGCAAGGCCTCTGGATTTTTCATCACATTGGTATCTCTTGCTTGTCTGAATGTTTTTGCCTGATTCAAATAATTCAATGAGATGTTAATGAAGCCACCATGTTTACCAAGTGCCCATCCATTGTTTGCAGACAACGTAGATGTACCTCCATCAATCATATGACTTCTGTAATATTGACTTGGATCAAATGATTTCAGAGCATTGAATTTGGTATCATAAAATCCTGCCCAACCAGTATTGACAGTCCATTGGTTTATATTTTTTTTCAGGATGATGTTGATCACACCTGCCATGGCATCAGAGCCATATTGCGCAGAAGCACCATCACGAAGAATTTCAATCCTGTCGATTGAACCTTCTGAAATAGCATTCAAGTCAATACCCGAATTACCTCTTCCTCTTGTACCAAACAGCGATACATAGGCCGTCTGGTGTCTTCTTTTTCCATTGATCAATACAAGCGTTTGATCAGGACCAAGTCCACGCAATGTACCCAGATCAATATGATCAGCACCATCAGAACCCGTTTGTTTATTATAATTGAAAGAAGGCGCTGCTGAATTCAGAATCGATGTTAGATTCATTTTGGCACTAGGCGTACCATATTGATTCACATTGATCACATCAATCGGAACAGCGGTCTCGGTTTTGATCCTGGCACCTCTTCTGCTTCCCACCAATACAACTTGTTCCAATTCTTTTTCGCTTGGAACCAACTTGATGGAAAGATTTGTCTTATTGTTTATACTTACATTTTGCGTTTGAAATCCGATGATACTGATTTCCAACAGATCATTTGCCAAAGCATCAATACTAAAGAAACCAATATTATTGGTTGTTGTACCTGCACCATTCGATTTGATTTTAATCGAAACACCCGACAAAGGAGTTCCATTCAAATCTGTCACTTTACCAGTAATGGTTGTTTTTTGAGCTAGTAAATGAAATGTGCATAGCATCATCATGAATAACAATGTTCCTGTTTTCAAATGTTTCATGTTGTCTTTTTTCTGTTTTTTTGGTATGATGAATCAAAAATTTCTAACACAATAAAATATTTATCATTCTATCACTGATTGTATAAAAATTTTTAACAATCATTCTCTTTCTGAGGACGAAATTGAAACTCTACCGTTTAAGTAGGGCTTCTTTTTCGATGTTAAAATCAATTAACATATAGGCAATCGTGAAAAGGGGTTACCTTTTTTAGCAATGCGTATAAATAATACGTAGGGCCAAAGTTAAAACTTTTGCCAATACCAATCCGATTTGCTTGCACGTAACGATGACCCATATGTTCAACGTGTAAACAAAAACCATAAATATGAATCACAGTCATTTCGTGTCTGTAAAGAACATGCTCAAAAATTCCTTCTTTACAATTTCTCTCGTTATCGTAACAGTTATTGCTGCTCAGGCAGGAGAAGTGAAATCCGCCACCCCATTGGGTTCTGTAACGTATCTGGGTTCTGCAGATGATCAGATGTCATTCATCATGAGCTATGAAAACGATAGCAATGAAAAGTATGTAATCACCATTGCTGATGCAGATGGCATTGCATTGTTTGAAGCAGTTTGTTCAGAAAAGAAATTTCTTAAAACATTCAAAGTGCCTTCTGATGCAGGAAATGTTACATTCTCTGTAAGCAGTTACAGGAACAGGTCTGAGAAGAAATTTGTTGTAACCACAGAGCGTCGCATTGTTGCTGAAGTGGTTGTATCAAAGCCAGTAGTAAAGCCGTAATTAGCAATATCAACTGATTTTTTTTGAGGGTTAAAAAAAGGATCCAGGTGTCTACCTGGATCCTTATCAGTTTGTATCTAAGAAAGATTATTATACTACCTTCCAACCTTCTCTGTATTGCCTTCCAACAAATTGGTTGGCATCATCAAAGTTGGTGATCTTCATGTCATTGCCATTCCACAAAAGTTTCTTTCTTCCGTAGAAGTCCAATTTGTCTTTTTCATTCTTTTTCCTGAGCATATAACTTCTGATGGCAAGATTACCCATCAACACTGTTTCAGTAAGTGGTCCTGAATAATCAAATGATGAAGTCAATGCCTTGTGTTCCTTACTATGGAAACCAGCCTTACAAGCTTCAGCCCATAGATATTGATGTCCGAATTCAGGTAAGCCTTTCGGAGCATTTGGATCTGCTTTAGGCATTTCTATTATTTCTCCTGAATTCAAATAAATCTTTGGATTGTTCCCATACATGCCAATGGTCATCAATCCCTTGGAACCATGTAAGAAAACACCATTTTCTCCATTTCCATCATTGCTCAATGGCAAATTGGCTGGAAGCTGGTCAGGGTGAAATGGCCTGATTCCGCCATCCATCCATGTCATCTTCATCGGAGTTTTATTTTTCTCAGTAGCAGGGAATTTGATTTCAACATGAGAAGATGGGGGACAACCTTCAGGGATATATTCAGGGTTCCAATCCTTGATGAAAACAGCACCTACGCTACATTCTACTTCGGTAGGATAACCCAGTCCAAGAATTCTGAAAGGAGAATCAATGGTATGGCATCCGATATCACCCAATGCGCCTGTTCCAAAATTCCACCAGCCTCTCCATTTGAATGGATGGTAAAGTGGATTGTAATCCATGAATTGCGACGGGCCAATCCAAATATCCCAATCAGCTTCTGACATCGATTCTGGAAGTGCTACCTTATTTGTGGGAACAGGAATTCCTTGAGGCCAAACTGGACGGTTCGTCCATATTTCAACTTTATCAACTGTTCCTATCAATCCTTTGTCGAACCAATCCATGGCAACTTTCTGCATTGGGTTTGACGAACCATGGTTACCCATTTGTGTTACAACCTTGTGCTTACGAGCAGTTTGGGTCAACAACCTTGCTTCTGCAATATTATGTGTGAGTGGCTTCTGAACATATACGTGTTTTCCCAACTGCATACAAGCCATGGCGGCATATGCATGGAAATGGTCAGGCGTAGAAATAGTGATGGCATCGATATCTTTACTCATTTCATCCAGCATCACACGGAAATCGCGGTATTTTTTGGCATTGGGGAAACGTTGAATGGTTCCCTTTGCGCTGTTCCAATCTACGTCTGCAAATGCTACAAAATTGTTTTGACCATCGTGGTTGGCATTGATAATATCTGATTGCCCTTTACCACCTGCACCAATGGCTGCAATATTCAGCCTGTCACTTGGAGCTGTGTAACCCTTCCCCAAAACATGTCGGGGTACAATGAAAAAGCCTGCTGCTGCCAACGAGCTTTGTTGAAGGAAGTTCCTTCTGGATGAATTCTTTTTTCCCATATGGTTTTTACTTTAAGAATGAATTTATTATATAAGATTGATAATTACGCATAAACTTGCGAAATCGATTTAGGTCTTGTATTCATCGATGTTTTGACATGGAGCTGATGAAAAGTTTTCTCTATAGGAACGAAAGTGTGTAACTTAAGCAATCATCATCATTTGAATATGCCATACATGAAATTTCAGCAGTTGATTATTTTGATTTTCATTGCTGCTTCCCCATTAAAAGGTCAGACAAAAGCCAATAAACTTCCAAACATCATCATCATTTTAGCTGATGATCTGGGATATGGCGATCTTTCTTATTTGGGTTCCAAAGATATTCATACACCTCATATTGATAAACTTGCTCATGATGGTATGCAAATGGTGAATTTCTATGCAAATTCTACTGTTTGTTCACCAAGCCGGGCCTCATTGATGACGGGAAGATTTCCCGATATGGTGGGTGTTCCGGGGGTAATCAGGCAAATCAAGACTGACTCATGGGGTTATTTGAAGGAAGATGCTGTGATGATGCCTTCCCTTCTTAAAAAAAGGGGTTATCAAACTGCCATGGTTGGCAAATGGCATCTGGGATTTGAGCATCCCAACCTTCCAAATGCAAAGGGATTTGATCTTTTCAAAGGGTATCTGGCGGATATGATGGACGATTATTATACCCACTTGCGCGGTGGTGTAAATTGGATGAGGTTTAATGAAAAGGAAATCAATCCTGAAGGTCATGCTACTGATATTTTTACCAATTGGGCTGTTGAATATCTGAATCAACAGAAAAAAAACAAGAAACCTTTCTTTTTGTACTTGGCATATAATGCACCTCACTTCCCAATCCAACCTCCTGCTTCATTTTTAGAAAAGGTACATGCCAGAGAAAAGAATATTTCAGAGGCCAGGGCAAAAAATTGCGCACATGTTGAACATCTTGATTATTCTATAGGAAGGGTAATGGAAACGCTGGAACAAAATGGTCTGGATGAAAATACCCTCATATTTTTCCTATCAGACAATGGCGGATCGATTCCACATGAACAAACAAATGGTTTGTTGAGGGGAGGAAAACAGGATATGTATGAAGGCGGCATTAAAGTTCCTGCCATTTGTGTTTGGAAAAGCAAGATTGCCCTGATGAGCAAAATGAGCAATCCAGCAATGTTAATGGATATCCTGCCTACATTGTTGGAGGTCACTGGCATGTCGATAGCCAAACTAGTGGATGGTATGAGTATACTTCCTTCGTTAAAAGGACAGCCTCAAAAAACTGACAACAGATATATGTATTGGGTAAGAAGAGAAGGCGGACAGCATAAGGGCGAAACATATTATGCAATGCGCTTTGGCAATTATAAAATTCTTCAGAACACACCCCATACACCATTTCAGTTTTTCAATGTAATGGATGATCCTTTTGAAAAAAGCCCCTTGCCTTCTGATACATCTACCATTTTCAAAGATTTGATATCTCATTTGAATCAACGAATAAAGGAAGCCGCATCTATTCCGTGGCAGAAAAATTAGCAACAAAAAACCCCGCATTTGCGGGGTTTATATTTTTAGGCGTTTCGAGTTAAACTGGATGGTTTCATAGAGGACGCCTGAGGTTTTTGTCGATCATCGAGTTACGATGTTCGATGGTAGGAGTTGGATTTTCGGTTTTTTTGTTGGATTTGGATTTCTTGGTTTGGTTTTTCGTCGGTCATCGATTTTTGATTATCGAATTACGATGTTCGATGGTAGGATTTGGATTTTTGGTTTTTTGTTGGATTTGGATTTCTTGGTTTGGTTTTTCTTCGATTATCGATTATCGTTGGTAGGAATTGGATTTTAGGTTTTGTTGGTCTTAGGTTGGTTTTAGGATTTTGTCTGACTTCTGATGCCTTACGTCTGACATCGTTCCGTCGCTTTGACAAGACAATATTATACCCCTTTTGGGGTACATAGAAATTTATCAATTGATAGTTTTTGGAAATCAGTATACCTTATGATGGCATGTACATGAAAATACGTAACGGGAGTAAAAATGGCTATTTTTTTACGTCAAATACATCGCCACTTGTATATACATTCAATAGAACAGACCCCTTCATTTTACCGTTATGTGTGTGTTTGAGAAGATTTGGTTGTTGTAAAACAATAACCTGGCTTTCTCCTCTTACAGTAGCTTTTCCCTGGTGAACCACAATCGCAGTAGATTCATCAATACCTAAGCATTGGAATGCTGGATATTCAAATTGTGCAGATAGTAATCTGTTATATCTGCTTCTAATCAAAAAGTGCTGATCTACGATAACTGAATCAAGTAAGCCAAGTCCCTCACTCGTGATGAGATTTCCTTTCTCTACAATTTTGAATGTAGAAGCATAAACTGTATCAATTTTACCATCACCCGTAATCATCTTATTGCTCATTACTGCAGCACCTGCACTGCTTCCTGAAACAACAGCACCATTTTTATATGCTTCCAGGATTATTTTTTTTACTGGAGTTCCTTCAATCAAATGCATAAAACGGTCTTGGGCACCTCCTCCGAGAAATATGATCTTCGCCTGTTTGAGGCTATCTAATTTTTTTGAATCATGTACTGCTGCTGAATCAAATTTAATGCATTGCTGACCTGTCAGTTTCTTAAACAATTCATTGGAGCCCTCAAAGGATTCATCGCTATATGCACTTGCAAGCGTTACAATAACAATCGGATCATTTTTCTTCCAGTTTGCAGTGTGTAGTATCTGCATCCTCAAAGAATCAGGAATGGTGCCGCCACCAATGATGAATAAACTTCCTTTGGGCGATTGTGCGTTTGTTGAAATAAAGAATGAAGATTGTATAATCAAACACAAGATGAACAATAACCTCCGATGCATAGATTTGATATGTAGGTGAAACAGTAAATACAAAGTTGAAGGTGGAGAGTGGAGAAAACTAATATTTCCCTTCCACTCTCTAACTTCCACCATGTCTTTATTTCTTATTCGCCAATTTCTGCGCCTTCAATGCCAATTCTGTTGCAAGGAAGCAATGTGCTTGCGGCATGGCTGTTTCTGTTCTGTTGATAATATCATCTACCAGCAACCTTCCAAATGGAAGCTCAACATCATTGCAATCAATATGTTTGGTTTCAGTATTGTTAACCAGGTATAAATGATTGGAAGAATTGAATCGATCAATATCGATGTTTTTTCTGATTTCAATATAACCCTCCGTGCCAAGAATGGTCAACCTTCCATCACCCCATGTTTTCAACCCATCGGGTGTAAACCAGTCTACCCGAACATATCCTGTTCCACCATTTCCTTTGATCATCACATCACCGAAGTCTTCAAAATTTGTATACTGTTGGTTGTTTACATTCCTGACTTGGGCAGCAACTACTTCTGCTTCTGTTGAACCAGTAAAGAACAGGAATTGATCAAATTGATGTGAGCCGATATCACAAATAATGCCTCCAAAATATTTTTTATCGAAAAACCATTCTGGTCTTGTTTTAGGTGACATTCTATGTGGACCCATTCCAATGGTTTGTACAACTTTGCCAATGGCACCAGCTTTAACCAATTCACCCGCTTTTACGGTTGCTTTGTTTTCATGACGTTCGCTGTACATGATAGAGAAGATACGCTTGGTTTCTTTTTGAACTTTTCTTATTTCTGCCAATTGGTCAAGACTGGTTATACCGGGTTTATCAACAAAGTAATCCTTGCCATGTTTCATGACTTCAACACCCAGCGGACCTCTTTCAACGGGGATACCTGAACTCAGTATCAATTGTATGGAGTTGTCTTCCAGAATTTCTTGCTTGCTGTTGGCAATGGTTACCTGTGGGAATGCCTTTTTGAAACCAGCTATCAGATCAGCTTCTTTTGCATACACTGAAACCAATTCGCCCCCACCTCTAATGACTGCATTTACCATGCCGAAAATATGGTTGTGGTTGATATTGATTACAGAAAACCGGATGCGAGGAGCCATGATGGTTTCTGTTGATTTTTCTTCGTTGAATGAAGAAAGCATCATAATGCCTGATGCAGCAGCTGTACTTTTTAGAAAGGCTCTTCTTTTGAACATATGAAATGGTTTTATTGAATTTGTTATATACTACTTTGACAATAAATGATGTCTATATCTCAGATACGCTGTAACAATAATAACCACTCCACACAACTCTGCCAACATTTTTTCAGGGTCAATCCAATCAACAGGTCTGTCTTTCAACAAAGGATCCATCACCAAGCCATGCACTACAAATAGCATACTCGTGATATAGGAAATCAGGTGGATGTTCTTCCAGGTTCTATATCCCAGTTTTTTCTTGACCACTTTTTGCGTGGTGATGATAACAAGTAAGATCGCAAAAAGTGATATCGTGCCGAGCAATACTATATTGGGCTGATGCGGAGCATTCAATGGCTGAATGATGTGTATGAAACTGAACTTCGACGATGGGTCTAATGGAATGAGAATGATATGAAGTAAGACCAGTACCAGTGCAATATAAGCGGTGTAATTGTGCAAATCACTTACACTGAAAAACTTATACTTGTCTGGAATCATCTTGTAGTAGGATGCCTTTTTGTACTGCGTAGACAGCATCATCCCCATGATCATGTTTTTCGTCAATGCCACCATGGCAATCATACCTATAATACCCGATAACTCAATTGTCTCCATAAAATCACTAATCAGTTAAAATGAAAATAGAAAATAATCATTGAATAAGATGCTTTTCAAAAGGGTTTATTGCTGAACTTTCAGTTTTATCTTTGATAGTATATTAATCAAAGCAAAACTTGCGGCATATGAAGATTTATCGCCTTTCAACTTTGATCTTTCTCTTGCTCATTGGTATCCAGGCTGTATCACAATCACAGAAAAGCGAACTCAATTCAGCTGATAAATTAGTACAAATAAAAGGGGTATTCCCGGAAATGTCTGTGGTAAGTGACCATAAATTCAGGACTGAAGCAGGAATTGGCGCATTGCTTCCCTGGGCCAACAAATTATGGGCAGTTGGCTATGTGGCACATATAACAGGCTCTGGAGTTGGATTGTATGAGATCAGTCCCAACATGACAAGCAGACGTCACCCTATGAGTTATACTGGAACTTATGCCAATCGTTATGTTCATGATGCTTCATATCAGGCAATCATTGGTCCTTATGTAATCGATACCCTGGGCAATGTTCGTATCATAGATGATTTGAAAAAGCATAGATTGACAGCCACCATGCAGCATCTTAAAAGACCTGATTCGCTGGTGTATTTTCTGACAATGGAAGGGTTGCTTTTCGAAACAAATGTATATACACTTAAAAGTACGTTGCTGGCTGATCTGGTTAAGGAACTTGATATTCCGAAAGATGCACAGGTTCATTTCAAAGGAGCATTTAAGCAAGCAGGCAGGTTGGTTGTAGCCAACAACTCATATTATGAAGAGGATTTCAATAGGAAACGTGCAGCAGGCAGATTGGCTGAATGGAATGGGGAAACATGGAAGATTTTGGATAGAAATCCATATGTGGAGGTGTCTGGGAAAAATTGGTCGGATGCTACTTATGGCAATCCTATGTATGCATTAGGCTGGGACAATGCATCTGTAATTTTGAAATTTTTTAAAAACGATACTTGGAAAAATTATCGTCTACCCAAAGCCAGTTATGCTTATGATCATGCATGGAATACAGAATGGATGCGGATCAGAGAAGCCAATACAGAAAGATATCTGATGGATGTACATGGTATTTTCTATGAACTTCCAACCCTTTCTTACAACGGCAATATTATGGGTATTCGTCCCATCAGCAATCATCTCAGGATTGTTCCTGATTTTGTTTCCTGGCGTGGAATGTTGGTTTTGGCAAGCGATCAAGCTGATAAATCGAGTGGTCAACCTCAATCAGGATTATGGTTTGGCAATATAGATGAACTTTGGGGTTATGGGAAGCCTAAAGGAATTGGAGGCCCATGGTATCATAGCAAAGTAACAAAAGGCGAGCCTTCTGATCCTTACTTAATGAATGGATTTGATCAGAAAACAGTCCATGTCACCAACCATGGAAACAAGGAAATTGAAGTGACTTTTGAAGTTGATTATTTGAGTGATAATTCCTGGAATGTGTATCGAAAAATTAAAATTCCACCACACGGATATTACTATCATGTTTTTGAAAATGGCTTCTCTGCTCAATGGATAAGGGCCGTAACAAATGTATCTACAGAAATTACTGTACAGTTCACATATAACTAACGTATTTTCTTTTAGGAAGTTAATATTTCATCCTATTGCCTTGTGGTAATGACAGATTCTTATTTCCTTATTTCTTAACTTCAAGCAAAACAGTTCACTTGAAAAAATATATCATCCTGTCTGCAATGATGCTGAATGCATTGCAGGTATTGGCCCAGTCGTCAACTGCTTTATCAGATAACAAGAAACAAATACTTGCTTCCATCGCTACACATGAAAAAGCATTGATAGGTATTAGCGACAGCATTTGGAAGTATGCTGAAACTGCATGGAATGAAACAAAGTCTGCAAAGATACTTTCTGACTATGCTGAAGCGCAAGGCTTTAAAGTGGAACGCGGCATGGCTGAAATGCCAACAGCCTTCATTGCTACATTTGGCTCAGGAAAGCCTATCATTGCTGTGATGGGCGAATTTGATGCCCTGCCAGGTTTGTCGCAAAAAACACAACCTACACGTGCTGCTTTCACAGAGAATGCGCCCGGACATGGATGTGGACATAATATGTTTGGCGCAGCGAGTCTAGGGTCTGCCGTTGCAATCAAGGAATTGATTGCCAAGGGAAAATTGAAAGGAACAGTTAGATTCTACGGCACTCCTGCAGAAGAAGCAGGAGGTGGCAAAACCTATTTGGCACGCGCAGGATATTTCAATGATGTGGATGTAAGCTTCGATTGGCATCCTGATTCTGAGATCAAAGCCAACATGCAAAGCTCGCAGGCAGAAATTGATTTATTGATTGATTTCAAGGGGAAAAGTTCACATGCTGCTGCCGATCCTTGGAATGGCCGCTCTGCTTCTGATGCAACAGAGTTGGCTGCAGCAGGAATCAACTATTATCGTGAACACGTGAAACCCTCTGCCAGATTGCATTATGTCATCAATCAAAATGGTAATGTACCCAATGTGGTTCCTGAAAAAGCTTCGCTTTGGCTATGGGTGCGTGATTCAAAGCGCACAGGAGTGTATGAAATGGAGAAGCGTGTGCGCGATATCATCAAAGGTGCAGCATTGATGGCCGGTGTAGAATATTCCATTAAAGTACAAGCAGGAAGTTATGAAGTGTTGGTGAATGAAACTGGTGCTAAAGCCATGCAAAAAAATCTTGAACTTATTGGTCCAATCACTTACACCAATGAAGAAATTGAATATGCCAATACACTCCAGAAAAACTATGGAGTTGAACCACAGGGCATCCATGGGAAAATCAATCCCTTGGAAAAACAAAAACCTGATCCGGATGGTGGCTCCACGGATGTAGGCGATGTAAGCTGGGTTGTTCCTGAAGTAGGATTGGTGGTAACAACTGCACCTGCCAAATCCCCTTGGCACTCTTGGGTGGTAGTTGCTTGTGGTGGAATGAGCATCGGACATAAGGGCATGTTATTTGCATCCAAAGCCATGGCCATGACCATGTGCGATATGTTTGAAGATGAGAAACTCCGCGAAGAAGTAAAAGCAGAATTTCTTGCCAAGCGTGGAAACGACAGATACAAGAGTTTTATTCCTGATGAGCAGAAGCCGAACAAGTGAGGGAAAGAGGCAATTGTCAAAGAGGAATTGGATAATATTATAGCATGTTTCAAGCCCCTTCGGGGCTCAATAAAAAAAGCCGACTTTATTCGGCTGAAGACATATACCCAGATATTAATTTTTCTCTTTTATCCCTTCTCTTTTATCTTCTCTGTTGCCTGAAGGCAACGGCGACACTTTCATGCCCCTTCGGGGCTGAATGTAATTTTCAAGCGAGTAAATTAAATTCTGACTTCTCATCCGTCGGCTAAAGCCGACGGCAACACTTTCAAGCCCCTTCGGGGCTGAATGTAATTTCCAAGCGAGTAAATTAAATTCTGACTTCTCCTCCGTCGGCTAAAGCCGACGGCAATACTTTCAATCCACTTCGGGGCTGAATGTAATTTTCAAGCGAGTAAATTAAATTCTGACTTCTCCTCCGTCGGCTAAAGCCGACGGCAACACTTTCAAGCCCCT
>CANFHO010000067.1 GCA_947447005.1 Chitinophagaceae bacterium | reverse complement strand
GCGATGATGACTGCCATGTTAACGAGTGCTGTCATCCCCTGGGGAAGCAGCATCAACATCATGGGAAGAGAAGTATCCTTGCAAATCGCAGATGTAAATATTGGAATTCTCTATGTGTTTGGTGTGGTGAGCTTGGGTGTGTACGGTATCATGATTGGTGGATGGTCTTCTAACAACAAGTTTTCACTCATGGCTGCTGTAAGAGGTGCATCGCAAATCATCTCCTATGAGTTGGCAATGGGACTATCTTTGATTGCATTGTTGATGTTGACGGGTACGCTGAGTATGAAGACTATTGTTGAACAGCAGATGAGTGGTGCCTGGGGAGGATTTTTGGGATGGAATATTTTGTATCAACCTATAGGCTTTTTAATCTTTTTGATTTGTGTTTTTGCAGAATGCAACAGAACTCCATTCGATTTGCCGGAAGCCGAAAATGAGTTGAACTTTGGATATCATCAGGAGTATTCATCCATGAAACTTGGATTTTATCTTTTTGCTGAATACATCAACATGTTCATTTCTAGTGCGGTGGTTTCAACATTGTTCTTTGGAGGATATGATATACCATTTGTAAATGAGGCAAGCCTTGCAGCGAGTTGGGGTGGAAATGTAGTGGCTATCTTAGGCTTCATGTCTTTATTTGCCAAGATCCTGTTTTTCCTGTTTTTATTTATGTGGGTGCGTTGGACAATTCCAAGATTCCGTTATGATCAATTGATGGATTTGGGATGGAAAAAACTTATTCCACTGGCATTGGCTAACATGATTATAACTGCCATAGTGATTCTATGGTTTAATAAATAAAGTATGGCGACATTAACGAACAGAGCGAAAGTACTGGAGCAGAAGCCGCTTACATTCATGGAGCGTCTTTACCTTCCTTCTATTTTTAAAGGGATGGCCATTACGTTCAAACATATTTTTAAAAAGAAAGCAACCATCAGCTATCCAGAACAAACAAGGCCTTTTAGTCCTGTGTTTCGTGGTTTGCATGTATTGAATCGTGATGAACAGGGAAGAGAAAACTGTACAGCATGTGGCTTGTGTGCAGTAGCTTGTCCTGCTGAAGCCATCACCATGGAAGCTGCAGAGCGTCAAAAGAATGAAGAGCATTTATATCGCGAAGAAAAATATGCAGCAAAATATGAGATCAACATGTTGCGTTGTATTTTCTGTGGACTATGTGAAGAGGCTTGTCCAAAGGATGCCATTTATCTATCAGAAACTTTTGCACCATCCAATTTCACCAGAAAAGGATTCATTTATTCAAAAGATGAACTATTGATTCCCAATCCGGTAACTGAGAAAGAAAAATATGAAACTGCAAAGGGTTTGCGTGAAGCCCAACTAAAAAAATAAGCAATGGCAATGTCAATGGTTGAAATATTATTCTGGTTCCTGACCTCTCTGTCCATTTTCTCTGCACTCATGGTAGTATTCAGTAAGAACCCTGTGCATAGCGTGTTGTGGCTGATCATGGTTTTCTTTTCCATATCCGGACATTATATTTTGTTGAATGCGCAATTTCTGGCAATTGTGAATATGATTGTGTATGCAGGAGCAATCATGGTATTGTTCTTGTTTGTAATCATGTTGATGAATTTGAATACAGAGAATGAGCAAAGCAAGAGCAAATGGTTACAATTGGCGGCAGCGCTTTCAGGGGGAAGCATGATGTTGATTCTAGTGGCTGCGCTGAAAGGAAATGTAGCGAAGGCAACTGCCATGTTTACACAAGATTCAGGTATCGGACTTATCAAGAATTTAGGAAATGTATTGTTCACGGATTATGTAGTACCCTTTGAGATCAGCAGTGTATTGTTTCTCAGTGCCATGGTAGGTGCAGTAATCCTGGGTAAAAAAGAAGCAGCTTAAATTAATTCAAAGCAGAAATCATATGCCAATAAATTATTACATTTTTTTATCAGTTGCGCTTTTCTCCATCGGCATCATAGGGGTGTTGACAAGAAGAAATGCCATTATTATTTTCATGTGCATAGAACTCATGTTGAATGCTGTAAACCTTTTGTTGGTGGCCTTTTCCAAGATGCATCATTTGAAAGCATTTGCTACAGATGTTGCAACGAAAGTTGGAACGGAAGCACAATTGTTTGTATTCTTCATTATGGTGGTAGCTGCAGCAGAAGTAACGGTAGGACTGGCAATCATTGTGATGATGTATAGGAATATTCACTCTGTAGATATCAACTTTTTGAACAGGTTGAAGCATTGATAAAATATTGAATGATTAATTGATTTTACTTAATTGATGATATGAATAAATTTGTATTCTTGATCCCGTTGTTGCCCTTGATTGGTTTTCTGATCAACGGACTAGGAAGAAATTTCTTGTCGAGAACAGCAGTAATACTAATAGGATGTGGGGCATTGATTGCTTCTTTTGTATTAAGTCTTTTGTTGTTTAAAGAAGTAAGTGCACCAGGATTTACTACACAAATAATCAATCTGTTTGATTTTATCAATGCAGGTGGTTTGGATATCAAATTTGCATTTCAGGTTGATCAGCTCAGTGTATTGTTTTTGCTCATTATTACTGGAATAGGTTCTTTGATTCATATTTATTCTTCTGCATACATGCATGAAGAAACGATTCCACACTATGCGAGGTATTTTGCTTATTTGAATCTTTTTGTATTCTCAATGTTGTTGCTGGTATTGGGAGCAAATTTTGTTGTGATGTTCATAGGTTGGGAAGGTGTTGGTTTGTGTTCTTATTTATTGATTGGATATTGGTTCAAGAACAAGGATTACAACAATGCTGCTAAGAAAGCATTTGTGATGAATAGGATAGGTGATCTTGGATTTTTGTTGGCTATTTTTTGGATGTTATCACAATATGGAACAATTTCTTATGCTGAACTTTTTCCAAAAGTTGGAACAGCATCACCATATGTAATTACATGCATCACCATGTTGCTCTTTGTTGGTGCGATGGGTAAATCTGCACAGATTCCACTGTATACCTGGCTCCCGGATGCGATGGCTGGTCCCACACCAGTTTCAGCATTGATCCATGCGGCAACGATGGTAACTGCTGGTATCTATATGATTGCGAGAAGCAATGCCATGTTCACTCTTGCACCACATACACAGAATGTAATAGCCATTATAGGTATCGCTACCGCTTTGCTATCTGCAACCATTGCTTTAAAGCAGAATGATATCAAAAAAGTTTTGGCCTATTCAACGGTAAGTCAGCTTGGCTTGATGTTTATGGCATTGGGTGTAGGGGCATATACTGCAGGTGTTTTTCACGTGATGACACATGCATTTTTCAAGGCCTTGTTATTCCTGTGTGCAGGAAGTGTAATCCATGCCATGCATCACGAACAGGACATCAGAAAAATGGGAGGTTTGAGAATTAAGTTGCCTCTTACACACATCACATTCCTGATTGGATGTATCGCCATTTCAGGTATTCCTCCATTTGCAGGGTTCTTTTCTAAAGATGAAATTTTAACGGCGGCATTGGAAAAGAGTCCTGTATACTATGTTCTTGGCGTATTGGTTTCACTGATGACTGCTTTTTATATGTTCAGGTTATACTTTCTCACTTTTGCAGGAAGTTTCAGGGGAACACATGAACAAGAGCATCATGTGCATGAATCTCCTGCTGCCATGACATGGCCATTGGTGATTCTTGCAGTTTGCTCCATCATTGGAGGCTGGGTAGGTATACCAAGTGTATTTGTTGCAGATGCGCATTTACTGGGTAAGTTTCTAGCACCCGTAGTAGCTTCACAGGAAATGGAAAAACCAGCTGTACATCTTTCACATGAAATGGAATTGGGCTTGATGGCGATGGTATTGGGATTGATCATACTTGTAGTGTTCATCGCATCGAAGATGTTCAGAAAATCAGAAATCACAGAAAACACAGAAACGGGCTTGTCTGGTTTCCTTGCCAACAAATGGTACGTGGATGAATTGTACGACGTAATTATTGTAAAGCCATTGAATGCCTTGTCTTCTTTCTTTAGCAGGATTATTGATAACAGGATTATTGACGGGTTTGTGAATGGTGTTGGAAAGGCAGTACAGTTCAGTGGCAGGCAGTTGAGGTTGTTGCAGAGTGGACAGGTCGGTTCTTATATTTTGATCATGGTAATCTCCATCATATTATTTTTCATCTTCCAGTTGTACTGGAAATTTTAATCAAACGCATTGAATATGTTCGCAGCATTTGATAATTTTCCCGCATTGCTCATTTGGCTTCCTTTATTGGGTGGAATCCTTTCTTTTACCATCGGTAAAGAAGGGAAAGCCAGAATGATTTCATTGATTAGTTCATTCCTGTCATTGGGTGTTGTTGTGGCAAGCTATTTCTTGTCTAATTCAAACTACCTTGAACTCAATGCTGTTAGCTATGTATGGATGCCACAAATTGGTGCAGGTTTTGGCTTTGTGTTGGATGGACTTACAAGGTTGTTGTGTTTGCTCACTGCCATTGCATTTCCGATTGTGTTCCTGGTAACAGCTAAAGATCAATACAAGCGTTCGCATGCATTTTTTGGTTTGATGTTGTTGACACAAACAGGTTTGATGGGTGTGTTCATGGCTACTGATGCGCTGGTATTTTATTTCTTCTGGGAATTGGCTTTGATCCCTGTATATTTTCTCTCATCCATCTGGGGTGGTGAAAAACGCATCAGGGCTACCTTCAAATTTTTCATTTACACTTTTGTTGGATCGTTGTTGTTGCTCATTGGTATTTTGTACGTTTACATGAACACCAGTGATCAAAGCTTCAGTATTGTTTCTTTTTACAACAATACAAAACTCACCTCGGGTGAGCAACATTGGTTGTTCTTATTGTTCTTTGTTGCATTTGCAATCAAGATGCCGGTTTTCCCTTTCCATACATGGCAGCCAGAGGCATATGAACAGGCTCCAACGCCTGTAACCATGATACTCAGTGGTGTGATGGTTAAAATGGGATTGTTTGGTTTGATCAGGTGGTTGTTGCCTATTTTCCCGCTTGCGATGAAAGACTATCAGCAGGGTTTGATAATAATGATCACAGTAGGTATGATATATGCTTCGTTGGTTGCTATCTATCAGGATAATATCAAACGGTTGATTGCCTATTCATCCATTGCACACATTGGTTTGATGGCTGTGGGTATCCTGGCATTAAAGAACGTATCCATGCAAGGTGCTGTATTGCAAATGTTTAATCATGGAATCAATATCATTGCATTGTGGATTGCTGCAGAACTGGTGGAAAGGCAAACAGGAATTACTAAAATTTCTGCATTGGGTGGAATTGCCCAACGTGCACCAAAGCTTGCCATGTTTCTTGTGTTAAGTGCCATGGCAAATATCGCATTGCCATTGACCAATGGATTTGTGGGTGAGTTTATGATCTTTAATGGCTTGTATCAATACAGCCCTTGGATTACTGCAGTTGCAGGTATCAGCATTATTCTTTCTGCTGTATATACCTTGAACATGATAAAAAATGTATTTTATGGGGAGACAGTTGCTGCAACAGCTTCTTTTACAGATATTAGTCGCTTGCATGTATGGGTATTCATAGGAATCACCATCATCATTTTTGTATTGGGTGTTTATCCAACGCCAGTATTGAATGTGATACATCAAACGGCAGATATCATATTGAACAGATTCAATTAGAAAATATTCAGATAATATGAACGCGATCATTATTTCAGCATTGTTGGGTGTATTGATGATGTACATGGGTTTTGTTACAAAGAAGACCCGCAACTATACCATGGTTGCAGTGATTGGATTGTTAGCACTGTTGGCATCCATTTGGCTTGATTATGTGGGCTTCCCATTTTTTCAGATTGATACCAAAGGAATGCTTGGATTCAATTCATTTGGCTTGACCTTTGATTTGGTTGTTGTTGCATCTTGCTTGATTTACTTTTTATTGTCGGGTGCAGAAATTGAGACTTTTGGAAAATCCTCTTCTGATTTTTATGCCTTGATTTTTTTCATTTTGACAGGCATGTTCATCATCTCCGGAATGAAATCATTATTGATTTTATTCATTGGTATCGAAATTGTTTCCATTCCATTATACATTCTGGCAGGAAGTGAAAAGTCTAATTTGAAAAGCAATGAGGCTGCATTGAAATATTTTCTGTTGGGTTCATTTTCAACAGGATTGATGTTGATGGGTATTGCATTTATATATGGAGATTCAGGAACATTTTATCTGGAAGGAATCAACATAGGGTTTGGTGCATTATCCTCAATGATGGCCATAGGGTTGGTTTTGATACTAGCCGCCATGTCATTCAAGGTTTCAGCAGCACCTTTCCATTTCTGGACTCCGGATGTGTATGACGGTACCCCAACTGTATTCACCTCTTTCATGGCAACGATTGTGAAGTCAGCCGGATTTTTTGCATTTTTCAAATTGTTTGAAAATGCATTCGGATCCTTTCATAAGCATTGGGAATTGTTGATTTCATTCATTGCGGTATTGACTTTATTGATTGGCAACATCACTGCAGTATTTCAACAAAGTTTGAAACGTTTGTTGAGCTATTCTTCTATTGCACAGGCAGGTTTCATGATACTTGGTGTCTATGCTTTGAATATTTATGCAAAGCAGGGATTGATTCTGTATTTCGCAGTGTATAGCATGGCTACGATTGGCATTTTTGCTGTGTTGGCCAAATTCAAAGATCATTCGATTGAAGCTTTCAATGGTTTTGCCAAACGTCATCCTATGGTTTCAGCGGCGATGTTGATTTGTATTTTATCACTTGCGGGTATTCCGCTTACAGGCGGGTTCTTTGCGAAATATTACATGCTGTTGGCAGTGATAAAATATGCTAAAGTGGTTTGGCTGGCGATTGTAGCCGTACTATGTGCTGCCATCAGTGTTTACTATTACTTCAGGGTTATTCAGGCTATGTATTTCAAGGACGCAGAAACGTATGAAGAAGTTGAATTCAGTAAAGGGTTCAAATACATGATGATCATCAATGCTGTTTTACTCATCCTGTTGGGAATACATCCCGATTGGCTGTTTTCACTTGTAAGCAACTGATTTCCTGTTCTTTTGCATTTGTTTTGATTCCGTTCATCAAACTTTTGAATGGATTCAAACGCCTTTGTGTAGCTTTACTGCATGAAAATGACTGATAATTTTGTCCTTGCATGGAGGACAGTCAAAGGGAACAAGCTTCGTACGGGTATTACAGTGGCCATTATTGCATTTGGCATCATGGCACTTGTAGGAATTATCACTGCCATAGAGGCAATGAATAACAGCCTCAGAGACAGCTTCTCCACGATGGGGGCAAATGCATTTAGCATCAGATTCAGGGAAAGAAGATTTATGGGCGGCGGCAATCAGCAGGTCACGCAATCCAAAACCAATACCCCAAAAAAAGTTAAGCGTTCAAATACAGGACGCATCATTACTTATCAGCAGGCAAAGCTTTTCAAAGAGCTATATGATTATCCAGCCAGTGTAAGCATTGGACTGAATGGTCCGCGAAGCACAGTGGCCACCTATGAAAACAAGAAGACCAATCCGAATGTGTCCATGAATGGTGCTGATGAGAATTACTTAAAGTTGAATGGCTATGAAATTGCATTTGGGAGAAATTTTACTCGGCAAGAAGCTGAGTCAGGTCAGGATATTTGCATTTTGGGAAAGGATGTTGCATATAAATTATTTGGCTCCAGATACGATAAGGCAATAGATCGTGTTTTGAGGGTAGGGGGCAATAAATACCGGATTATCGGCATTTTAAAAGAGAAGGGATCCAGTGCCTTTTTACAGGCCGACAATGTGGTGTTTGCCACGTATATGAATGTTCGGCAGACTTTTGCAAATCCCAATCAATCTTTCCAGTTGGCCGTCATGGTAAATGATGTAAATGCCTTACCCGCCGCCATTGGAGAGGCAGAAGGTACCTTCAGGATTGTAAGAGGATTGACGTTGACCGAAGACAATAATTTTTATATTGATCGAAGTGATAGCATTGCAGAAACATTCATCAAATTGTTGGGAACCATTTCAGCTGCTGCAGGTGCAATTGGATTTATTACGTTGATTGGTGCTGCTATTGGATTGATGAATATCATGTTGGTTGCAGTAACAGAACGAACAAAAGAAGTTGGATTGATCAAGGCCTTGGGTGGTAAGAGAAATGCCATTCGCGCTCAGTTTTTATTTGAATCTACATTGATCAGTTTGATGGGTGCTGTTATTGGTATTGCGTTGGGAGTTTTGATTGGAAATCTGGTAGGAAGCTTGATGAATACGCCTTTCTTCATTCCTTGGAAGATCATTTCCATCGGTATCATTATTTGTTCTGCGGTTGGATTGATTGCAGGCATTTATCCGGCCATGAAAGCCTCGAAGCTCGATCCGATTGTTGCGTTGAGATATGAATAAAAAGAGAAGAGAGAAAAGAGAAGAGAGAAGAGAGAAAAGAGAAAAAAGAGGCAAGAGGGTGAAATAAAGAAGAAGGGTGAAAGAAGAAAACAAACCAACTGTATAAATTGGCTGTTTCTCCTTTCACCCTTCTCTTTTATCTTTTCTCTTTATTTAGGGTCCAACGCTCTTTTGATCCTTTCAGAAACATCTTGCAAATGATATTTGCTCATGTTGTCTGACGTAGATGCTGCAGCAGCATTGATTTCATTTCTAAGTGAAGAAAGGTGTGCCCTAACAATAGAAGTGATATCAGATTTTTTAGGATCTGGTCCCATAGTCATTGTCATAGCCCCACCAGAAGTAGAACCGAGCAAAGCAATCATGCTTTCAACATAACTTTTTTGAAGGTTCCTGCGATTTGCTTCAATTGTTTTTTTAGCAGCAAGTTCACTCCAAATACCTTTTTTCAAATCACCCAAAAGTTCATCTACTTTATACGCATTTTGGAAACGTGCAGAAGCATTTGACATTCTGGATAAACGAGCTGTAGTAAGCAAACTGCTCAATACACTGTTTTGAATAGCACCGATTTGATCAGTAAGCGGACTGCTTATGTTGTCAAGAATCTTAGGATCTTGTAACCAGGTAGGAGTTTCAAATATTTGTTTGTTCAGGAAGGCGACTGCTTCTTTTTGAACAACTTTAGGAGTGGCTTCGAAAACAGTTCCTGTTTGTTCAATGCTTTTTGGTGTTTCATAGTATCCACCAACATTGCGAAGTACATGGCCCATATAACGGTTGAATTGACTTACAACCTGGCCATACATTTGTGAAAGGTTGCTATACCTGTCACCTTCTTCGCTGGTCCATTCAGGAAGGTTTGCCGCAATGCGTTTCAGATTTTTGATACCATACTCACTTGCTTTTACTGAATTATCACTCAAGTCTTCACTTTGAGTTCTTGGGTCAGACATATTTCCATATTCATATGTACCAAACCAGATGCGTGGGTTCTTTGCAAGCCTGTCGTTGTATAGTTTGTTGCGTTGTTTTTTATCAGCTTCTTCATCATCTGCACCATATCCATATCCCCACTCAAGAGCCCATTTGTCATAGTCTCCGATACGAGGGAACATACCCATTCTGCTGATGTTGTCTTCAGGTTGTGCAACATAGTTGAAACGTGCATAGTCCATGATGGAGGCTGTGTGACCATTGGCCTCAACCCAATTTTTATCACGCAATTTTTCCACAGGTGTTTTGCTGCTGGAACCCATGTTGTGACGAAGACCAAGTGTGTGGCCAACTTCATGAGATGAAACAAAACGGATGAGGTTGCCCATGAGGTCGTCATCAAATTTCATTTTACGTGCACCTGGATCTACGGCTGCAGCTTGTACAAAATACCAGTCATGAACCAGACTCATTACATTGTGGTACCATCCAATATGGCTTTCAATGATTTCACCACTGCGAGGATCGTGTACATTTGGTCCGTATGCATTTGCTATATCAGAAGCAAAATAGCGAAGAACTGAATAGCGCGCATCTTCAAGACTCATGCTGCTATCATTTTCAGGCCATTCTTTGCCGATGATGGCATTTTTGAAACCAGCTTTTTCGAATGCTGCTTGCCAGTCGTTGATACCTTGAATCAAATAAGGCCTCCATTTCTTTGGAGTTGCAGGGTCGATATAATAAATGATTGGTTTAGCAGGTTCAACGAGTTCACCTTTTTTCCATTTTTCAACATCTTCTTTTTTAGGTTCAAGTCTCCAACGTACAATAAAATCGCTTGTTTCAACCTTTTGTTGATCATCGCTATATACTGTATAATCATCCGCAAAGAAACCAACGCGTTGGTCGTTCAAACGCTTTTTCATTGGCGTTTTAGGTAGGATGATAAAAGATGTGTTGAACTCAATGGTCACAGCACCTGCAGCGCTTGCAGCGGGCAAGCTAGGTGTTGGGAATGGAGATGCAGACATCATTGGGCTGGCGGGAGATGCTGCAAATGTTTTCACCGTGCGAACTTCCGTATTGATTGGGAAGGTTTTGATGCTTTCAATGTAAGACCTTTCAGGCATGAGTGCTGTAAGGTTGAACATTCTTTTACTGTTTGAATTCAAAGAGATGGGTTGATTGTCACCTTTTAAATAATCAGTAACATCAATCACTGCACCAGTTGAATCCTTTCCAAACGCTTTGATATCAAATGCAGCGGCAATTGGATCGAGGTTTGAATTGCTAACAGCCTTATAAATTGGTTGAGAAGAATCTGCAACACTGATAAGGGTAACAACGCGCATAAATACCTTGTTGTCTGGTCCTTTTTCAAACTTTAGCACCTGTTGGTTGGCAATTTCACCACCATATTTTCCACCACCACCGGCGATTTTGGAAAAGCGTGTAATCGCCATTACTTCACGGCCAAAGACTGATTCATCAATTTCAAAGTAGAATTTATCGTCTACTTTATGAACCGTGAAAAGACCTTTAGATGTTTTGGCTTTGCCTGTAATAACATCTTTATAAGGTTTGGGTCCGGGTTTTTGCATCGCAGGAGGTGCTGCAGGAGGCGCTGCCGGAGCAACTGCAGGTGCAGCTGGTGTTGGCGGAAGCGGATCTTTTTTTCTCTGGGCCATGTTCTGCAATGGTTGCATGAACAACGTTAAAGCAAGAGCCGTAGCTCCAAGGAGTTGTTTTGGTCTCATTTTTCAGAATTTATTAGAAGATAAATATAGATTTCTTTGGCGTAAAAATCGCAATGAAATTGATATATGGTTGAGGATGTCTTTTTATCGGAAAAATTTCGCAGAATTAGATTTTTTTTAATTTTTTTTAAGCTTGACTTTTTTTTCATCAATTTCATTAACTTGCTCATCGCTCGTGATATATTCTTACTAAAAGATACCTTTTGGATTGAATATTTTGTGGGATTTTTTAAAATTAACTAAACCGAAAACTTAAATCAAAAAACGAAAGTCATGGCTGAAACAAAACCAAATGCAGCTGCAAAGGCAACAACACAAGCAAAAGGCAGTGGTAACGCAATTTCTTATCTGGCTCCCATCATTTGCTTGATCGCTGGATATGCTATCTGGAGATTTATTTTGGGAAATCCTGACAGCTTCACGAAGCCAGATCTCGATGGTGGTTTCTGGCCTTCACACAAGGGACCTAAAGGTGCATGGAACCGTATGTACGAAGGTGGTATCATCGTTCCTTTGTTGATCGGATGTTTGCTTATGGTAATTACATTCTCAATTGAGCGTTTCTTGACAATCAAGAAGGCAATGGGGGCAGGTTCAATTGCTGAATTTGTTCGTAAAGTACAATTCGAATTAGCCAATAAGAATGTAGATGCTGCAATCGCTGCTTGCGACAAGCAAAAGGGTAGTGTTGGTAATGTAATGAAAGCAGGTTTGAAAAAGTACAAAGAGATGATCTCTGAAGGTGCTTTGGATACTGAGCAAAAAGTACATGCCATCCAAAAAGAAGTGGAAGAAGCTACAGCGCTTGAACTTCCAATGTTGCAAAAGAACCTTGTGTTCCTTTCTACACTTACATCACTCGGTACACTTGTAGCCCTTTTGGGTACAGTATTGGGTATGATCAAATCATTCTCTTCTCTTGGTGAAGAAGGTGGATCAGGTGCAGCTGCTGAACTTGCGGTTGGTATCTCTGAAGCACTTTATAACACAGCGTTGGGTATCTCTACATCATCTGTTGCACTTTTGATGTACAATGTGTTCACTACAAGGATCGATTCAATCACTTATGGTATTGACGAGTCAGGTTTCACCCTTACTCAAAGCTTCGCTTCTCAGTACAAATAGTAAATTCTTGTTTTTCTTTATGGAAAAACAGGCAATAATGAATCTTATCTAAAAAAGTAAACATGCCAAGTGTCAAAATAAAAAAGCACGCACCTACTAACGACATGACGCCGTTCGTAGACGTGGCCTTTCTGATCTTGTCGTTTTTCATGCTTGCAACAAAATTCAAGCCTGAAGAACCGGTTGAGGTGACAACACCAAATTCGGTTTCTTCAACTACGTTGCCTGAGAAAGACGCCTTTATGGTCTCTGTGGACAAAGGTGGCAGGGTTTTCGTACAGGTTGACAATCCTGAGTTTCGTCAGATACTCATTCAAAACCTGAACCAAACACGCAACCTGGGTTTGACTCCTGCAGAAATGAAGTCTTTCATCAACGCACCAAGTATTGGTGTTCCTTTCAATCAATTGAAAGGATTGTTGGCGATGGATCAAGATCTTGCAAAAAAGGTACAGCAGCCTGGCGTTCCTTGTGCTGACTCAACAGGTGGTGAATTGTATTTCTGGATCAGAGATGCCTTAAGTGCCTACTCTGGAAGGAAATTGAATCTGTTGATCAAGGCTGACAACGATGCCAAGTATCCGGTTTTCAAGAACATACTCGATGCTTTCAAGAAGAACGATCAAAACAAGTTTTTGCTTGTAACTTCTCCTGAAGATGCCCCGATAGGCTCATCATTGTATGAAACCCGTCAAAACCAGATCAAGTCAGGTAAATAAGAATTAATCACAACACAAACCAATAGTTATGGCAAGTATAGACGCAGGTGATGGCGGCGGCGGCAAAAAAGGCCCCGGTGTAAAGAAGGCCAAAAAACTTTCAACTACCGTGGACATGACCCCGATGGTTGATTTAGGCTTCCTGTTGATCACCTTCTTCATTTTCACCACTACCATGGCTCAGCCTACTGCAATGAACCTGTTCATGCCGAAGGATGTTGAAAAGAAAGAAGACCAGAACAAGGTTAAGGAATCTGGCGCTTTCACCATCATGCTAGGAAAACAGGATGTAGTCTACTATTACGAAGGTATGGATCCAACGCAGCTGAAAACTGCTACGTTCAAGACCATCAGAGACGAAATCATTCGCAAAAAGCAGAGTACCAATCCGGAGGATCTGGTAATGATCATCAAGCCAACAGTGGATGCTACGTATAAAAATACAGTAGATATCCTGGATGAAATGACGATCAATGAGATCAAACGTTATGCGATGGTTGATATATCCCCACAGGAATATCAGTTGATTCAAATAACCGAGGCTGCCGCAGGTATCAAGTGATAAGGAAATTAGAACGTAAAGAATTATAAATACCATTAAAGATGGATGCAAACAAAATTTTAAACTCAGAACTCATTGACTTGGTCTTTGAAGGAAGAAACAAGGAATATGGTGCTTATGAGCTGCGTAAGGCTTATAATAAGCGCCTTAGGAATGCCTTGATTATCACGGCTTCCCTGGCTTTGTTAATCCTTCTTGCATCATTCATTTCATCTTTGGATCTTGGCGGCAAAAAAGGCCAGATTAAAGTGGATGAAGTGCAATTGCAAGAGATCAAGCAAGAAGAGCCAAATGAACCACCTCCCCCGCCACCTCCTAAGCCACCAGAACCACCAAAAGTGGAAATGGCAAAGTTCACACCTCCAAAGGTTGTGAAGGATGAAGAGGTGAAGGAAGACGAGAAGCCCCCAGAAATTGAAAAGCTGGAGGATACCAAAATCGGAACCGTTAACCAAGAAGGTGCCAAAGATGAAGGTATCGTTGCTCCTCCTGTTGAAGACAAGGGTGGTGTAGTTGAAGCTCCTAAAGAGGACGATTACGACAAGGTTTTCCAAAAGGTGGAAATCGATGCTGAATTCCCAGGTGGAACAGCAGGTTGGACACGTTACGTAACCCGCGAAATTGAAAGGAATATTGATGAACTTCAGGATGATGGTAAATCAGGTACTGTTGTGGTTCTTTTCATCGTTGACAAGGAAGGATCTGTGAGTGAAGTGCGTGCACTTGCTTGCAGTGAAGCCGGAGTTGCAAACTGTCTCGGTCCGAATTCCAAATTGGCTGATATCGCTGTAGCAGCGATCAAAAAAGGTCCAAAATGGAAACCAGCAGTACAGAATGGTCGCCAGGTGAAGGCTTACCGCCGTCAGCCAGTAACATTCCAACTCGCTGAACAGCCATAGTCGCTTTCATTAAAAAATAGCTCAATGCCTCCAGGAAACTGGGGGCATTTTTTTTAAAGAGAAAAGAGAAAAGAGAAAAGTGAAAAATGGAACATCCAATGTTTAGTTTATCCATCTTCCACTTTCCACCCTCCACCTTGAATAGTGGAAAAGTTGAGTAGTGGAAGTGTGGAAGAGTTAAAAAACACCACTCCACTTTCCACTTTTCACCTTGAATAGTGGAAAAGTTGAGTAGTGGAAGTGTGGAAGAGTTGAAAAACACCACTCCACCTTCCACTTTCCACCCTCCACCTTGAATAGTGGAAAAGTTGATTAGTGGAAGTGTGGAAGAGTTAAAAAACACCACTCCACCTTCCACTTTCCACCCTCCACTATTAGTATCTTCGCACTATGACAAACTGGAACGATATCATTGTGGCTTTGGCTACTCCGCAGGGGATAGGGGCTATTGGTGTGGTGCGTTTGAGTGGAGCAGGTTGCATTGAATTGGTGAATGACATGTTCCCATCGAAAGACCTTCTAGCTGTTCCTGGAAACAGTCTGCATGTAGGTGTATTGCGAGATGGACATGTATCGTTGGATGAAGTGGTGGTTTCCATTTTTAAAAATCCCCGTTCATATACAGGAGAAGATATAGTTGAACTTTCTTGTCATGGTTCACCATACATACAACAACGCGTGATAGAGGCCTGTATCAGACATGGCGCGCGTTTGGCCACGCCTGGTGAATTTACGTTGCGTGCATTTCTAAATGGCAAGATGGATCTGGTGCAGGCAGAAGCGGTAGCCGATTTGATCGCATCGGGTACACAAGCAGCCCAGGAAACAGCATTGAATCATGTGCGTGGCGGTTTCTCGCATGTGTTGACTGCTTTGCGTGAAGAGCTCATCAAGTTCTCAGCATTGATTGAATTGGAGCTTGATTTTTCGCAGGAGGATGTAGAGTTTGCCGATCGCACAGCCTTGCGGAGTTTGTTGCACGAGATAGACAAAACGGTGTATTCCTTGTTGGATTCTTTTCGTTTGGGTAATGTAATCAAGAATGGGGTGAGTGTAGCGATCATTGGGAAGCCCAATGCCGGAAAATCAACCTTGTTGAATGCCTTGCTCAATGAGAATCGAGCGATTGTGTCATCCATTGCTGGAACCACGAGAGATACGATTGAAGAGGTGTTGAATATTGATGGCATTTTATTTCGGTTGATTGATACGGCCGGTATCAGGGAAGGTGCAGATGAGATTGAATCGATTGGTGTAGAAAAGAGCAGAGAGAAAATGCGCACAGCGGATTTGGTGTTGTATCTGTTTGATGCCCCATCTGAAACAGTGGAGACATTTGGTTCCATGAAACAAGAGTTGGAATCAACGGCAAAGGCATGGTTGATGATTGGCAATAAAGTTGACAACAAAGTGCAACTCGAATCGGTCCAACAAAAATTCAGCAACGAAGATGTGTTGTATATATCAGCGAAGGAGCAGCATCAGTTGGATGCACTGAAAAAAGCCATCACGGAAAAAGTAATCTCAGGAAGTTTACACACGGAGCAAACCATTGTCACCAACGCAAGGCATTATCAGTCGCTCCAAAAAGTAGCCGACAGTCTCCGCGCCATTCAGATTGGCATGGATGGTGGACTCACCGGCGATCTTCTCGCTATCGATATCAAGCAATGTCTATATCATCTGGGGACGATCACAGGGAATATCTCAAATGAAGACCAGTTGGATTTCATCTTTAGTAAGTTTTGTATCGGCAAATAAACGCCGATAATCAACGATAAATAAAAACAACAAAAGATAAAGAAAACCCTTGCTAGTCAAGGGTTTTCGCGTTTTTATACCAACGGTCATTTTTCGTCATTTTTGGCGTTTTGCATCACTTTTGTTGCTCATCTGTACACCAGATATTTTGAACAACATGCCAGCAACAAATTTAGAACGTAACAAAAAAAATTGCTACACCCTGCACCATGCTGCACCACCGTGCACCATGCTGCTACATAACGGCGAAATGACAATGACTGCTAGTAAACACCCATATCCAAAAATCTGTGTTTTCTGCCAAGAAGCGTTCTTGGCAAGGAAAAGTACCACTTTGTACTGCTCTCACAAATGTGGCTCCAGGGCTTATAAAGAGAACAAAAGACAGGAGAAATTACTCCAAGACAAGACACTTGTAAAAAGTCAATTAACAGCCCCTGTAGTGATGATTCAAGCCAGGGAGGTTTTGAGCGTAAATGAGGTGAGTTTGTTGCTCGGAATCTCCCGGTGGACAGTAGCAAGAATGATTAAAGCCAATAAAATCCGAACCTTTTCTATTGGAACGAGGCGTTTAATCCTGCGTGATGAATTAGATAAAATTTTAAAATCCAAATAGTTATGAGAGTTACACTTAGAAAGCGCCTTTTAAAGACAGGTAGGATAAGCCTTTACCTTGATCATTATCCGCCAATTATACACCCAGAAAGTGGCAAAATTACCCGGTGGGAATACCTTGACATGTATCTGTATAATCCTCCAAGGGATGAAATGGAGAAACGCCACAATAAAGACATGGAAACCTTAGCGCGTTCCATAGCATCCACACGACAGCTTGATAGATTGGCAGGAAAGTTTGGCATCAAACGTAGTTCACAGTTTGATGACTTCCTGCCATTCTATGAAAAGCAAATGGATAAATGGATTGGCAATCCCAATACACATGGTGGTTGGGTTGCATCCTATAAAACCTTTGTTCAGTTTTGTAAGGGTCAATGTAATTTCGGCGACATCACTCCGCAATTCATCAATGAATACAAAGAGTTTTTAGAGAAAAAAGCCACACGCATCAATTCACCCAAAATGCG
>CANFHO010000066.1 GCA_947447005.1 Chitinophagaceae bacterium | reverse complement strand
TAGCTTCTCAGCCAATTGCAATAATCCTAACTTGCTTTTGATTAACTTAGTTTCTGATTTCATTTCTGACAGTTTAAGGGGGTTAAAAATTGATTTGTTGTTACTTCAAATTTAATCCCTACTGTCAGATTAAGTCTTAACTATTTCAGATAAATGTAACACATTAAATTTTTGTTACTTTTCATCTTCAACTTATTTATTGTTTCCCCGTTTCTCCGTTTCTCCGTTTCTCCGTTTCTCCGTTTCCCCGTTTCTCCGTTTCTCCGTTTCTCCGTTTCTCCGTTTCTCCGTTTCCCTATTTTAACTTGCCCACCACACTATAAACCCGTAACTTTGCGGCTCTTTAAGCAGATATATGAATATTAGAAATATAGCCATCATTGCGCACGTTGACCATGGAAAGACCACCCTGGTAGACAAAATCCTTCATACGGCGAAGGTTTTCAGGGACAATCAGGAGACAGGAGATCTTATCATGGACAGCAACGATCTTGAAAGGGAGAGGGGAATTACCATCTTCAGCAAGAACGCCTCAGTTACATATAAAGATGTGAAAATCAATGTGATAGATACTCCAGGCCACGCCGATTTTGGTGGTGAAGTGGAGAGGGTACTTAAAATGGCCGATGGTGTTATCCTCCTGGTGGATGCATTTGAAGGTCCGATGCCCCAAACCCGTTTCGTACTTCAAAAAGCTTTACAGCTCAATCTTCGTCCGATTGTGGTGATCAATAAAGTTGATAAACCAAACTGTCGCCCTGATGAAGTACACGACGCTGTATTTGAACTTTTCTTCAACCTCGATGCTACAGAAGAGCAGTTGAACTTCCCAACTTATTATGGATCAGGTAAAAATGGCTGGTTCAATGATACCCTGACTCCTCGTGAAGACATTATTCCATTGATGGAAGGCATCATCAAATATGTACCAGAACCAAAGGTTGGTGACGGTACCTTGCAAATGCAAATCACTTCTTTGGATTATTCTTCGTTTTTGGGTCGTATTGCTATTGGAAATGTTTCCAGAGGTTCTATAAAAGAGAATCAGCCTATTACCTTGATGCAAACCGATGGTTCGCTCAAGAAGCAGCGTGTGCGTGAGTTATATGTTTTTGAAGGAATGGGCAAGAGGAAGGTAACCGAAGTATTGGCAGGTGATCTTTGTGCTGTTGTAGGCATTGAAGGATTTAACATTGGTGATACCATTGCAGATTTTGATGAGCCTGAAGCATTGCCAGTTATCCATGTGGATGAACCAACCATGAGTATGCTTTTCAGCATCAATAATTCTCCTTTCTTCGGTAAGGATGGTAAGTTCGTTACAAGTCGCCACCTCCGCGATCGTTTGGTCAAGGAAACAGAAAAGAACCTTGCGCTCAGGGTAAAAGAAACAGACAGTGCAGATAGCTTTTTGGTATATGGACGTGGTATCCTCCATTTGGGTGTGTTGATTGAAACCATGAGAAGGGAAGGATACGAACTTACCGTAGGTCAACCTCAGGTACTTGTAAAGGAAATCGATGGTAAGAAATGTGAGCCTTACGAGGTGTTGGTTATCGATGTACCTGAAGAGTTTGCTTCCAAGGCAATTGATTTGGTGAGCAGACGTAAGGGTGAGATGACTGTAATGGAAACAAAAGGTGATATGCAGCATATTGAATTTGAGATCCCGAGCCGTGGCTTGATAGGATTGAGAACCAACATGCTTACCAATACTGCTGGTGAAGCTGTAATGGCACACCGTTTCAGTGAATACAAGGCCTGGAAAGGACCGATTCCTGGAAGAAACAATGGTGTATTGCTTGCCAAAGAAGGTGGATCAACCACAGCATATTCACTTGATAAACTTCAAGACCGTGGATTCTTCTTTGTAGATCCGGGAGAAGAAGTGTATAAAGGAATGGTGATTGGAGAGAACAATAAGCCAGGTGATCTTGTTGTTAACCCGAATGAAGGAAAGAAGCTTACCAACATGCGTGCGAGTGGTACCGATGGTGCTGCAAGCATTGCTCCTAAACGTCAGATGACTTTAGAGGAGTGCATGGAATATATTCAACATGATGAATGTATTGAAGTAACCCCTAATTTCATTCGTATGCGTAAGTTGATTCTTGATGAAACTGAAAGGAACAGACTTGCAAAACAAATGCGTACTGAAGCAAATTAATACCAGAAACCAGGTTCTACCTGTGAAACAACTATTGACCATATTTTTGCTGTCCATTTGTCTCACTACATCAGAGGCAACGCAAGCGCAATGTTCGATCTGTACGAAAACCGCACAGCAACTCGGACACAAGCCTGCGGAAGGTATGAACAGCGGTATAATATATCTGATGATCGCCCCACTGGCGATCATTGGTTTTGTAAGTGCCCGTTGGTGGCGAGGCAATATGTCAAGCAAATCTTCTAACAACTCATAAAGAAGCCATGAAAAGAAAACAATTCCCTTTTGTCATTCTTCTCTTTTCATTCTTCATGCATGCCTGTACTGTCAATAATGTGACAATCGATGAAAAAATAGGCAAGCAGTTTGAAGCTAAATCGGTGAAGGGAACATTTGGTATGTTCGATAACAGCCGAGGTATTTTCACCATCTATGATCTTGACAGATTCAAGCAGTCCTATTCCCCTGCTGAAACATTCAATATTTTCAATACACTTGTTGCAATGCATATTGGCAGAATTGCTGACGAGAATGCATTGATTTCAGCAAAAGATACTACTGGCGCAGAAAAAACATTAACCATCACAGAGGCTTTCAAAGCTTCTTCTACAGCGCATTTCAGGGCACTTGCTCGCAGCATAGGCAAAGATACCATGAAGGCTTGGGTGGATTCAGTGAAGTATGGAAATAAGATGGTTGGTAGTGCCGTAGACAGTTGCTGGACCAACGGTAAAATCACCATTACACCTGATGAACAATTAGGAATGATGAAGCGTTTGTATTTCAAACAACTTCCATTTAGGGCCAGCGTACAAGAATCATTGAAAAAAATGATGGTTGTTGAAAACAATTCACAATACCAGTTGGCATATCAATTTGGTTTTACACAACAGAAGGGAAAGAATGTGACCTGGGTTGTTGGCTGGATGGAGGAAAATATGCATCTGTATCCATTTGTTATCAATTTTGAAGGAGCGCAGGATCAGTTGAAAACAGGAAAAGAGCTCACACACGATATTCTTGCATACATCGGGTTTTTTAAAGGAAGAATGTAGTGAGGGGTTGAGGGTTGAAAGTTGAGCGTTTAATATTGAGTGAGTAACTTGAGCATCAATACACAACGCTGAACACGTAGCTTTTTTTAGTAATTTAAATCACCAATTCCATTACAATGTCTTTCAACGATAAACCTTCAACACTCAACAATCAACTCTCAACCTATAGCAGGTTGATCACCAAAGAAGTGAATATTGGTGGTTTATTGTTGGGGAATGGTCATCCCATTAGGATTCAAACCATGACCACAACGGATACCATGAATACCATGGCAACGGTGGCTCAAACAATCAGATGTATTGAGGCTGGAGCCGAAATGGTGCGTATTACAGCACCTTCCAAAAACGAAGCACACAATTTACTGGAGATTAAAAATGAATTGAAGCGAAGAGGATATGATGTGCCACTAATCGCAGATATTCATTTTACACCCAATGCAGCAGAGGTGGCTGCACGTATCATTGAAAAAGTGAGGGTGAATCCAGGAAATTATGCCGATAAAAAGAAATTTGAATTCATAGAGTATACAGATGCTGCATACCATGAGGAAATCGATCGTATTCGAGATCGCTTCACTCCATTGGTAAAAATTTGTAAGGAATATGGAACAGCGATGCGCATTGGTACCAATCATGGCTCATTGAGCGATCGCATCATGAGCAGGTATGGCGATAGTGCCATGGGTATGGTAGAGAGTGCGATGGAATTTTTGCGTATTGCACGGAGTGAGGATTATCACAACATTGTGTTGAGCATGAAATCAAGTAACCCGCAGGTGATGGTACAGGCCTACCGCTTGCTGGTGAATACGATGCAAGATGAATTTGGGGAATGCTATCCCTTGCACCTCGGTGTAACTGAAGCAGGTGATGGGGAGGATGGAAGAATAAAATCAGCCATCGGTATTGGAACGTTATTGGAAGATGGCATCGGAGATACCATCCGTGTGTCATTGACTGAAGATCCAGAGTTTGAAATTCCAGTGTGTAAAGATATTGTCAAGCGTTATAATAAGATGAACGATGCAGTGGTGTTGCCTGCTATTGAAAAGCTTCCGTACGATTTGTTTCAATACAAACGCCGTATCTCACATGCTGTGGAGAATATAGGCGCACAACAAGTTCCAGTAGTTCTCTCTGATCTCAGTGCCGTAGATAATATTATGCCAGATCAGTTGCAAAGTATCGGTTATCAGTATGATGAAGCAACTGATAAATGGGCTATCAATGATGCTGCAGCAGATTATGTGTATACCGGGGAAAAGGCCATTTCATTTGCACTTCCTGGTACGTTAAAGAATATCGTATATGCACCACATTGGGAAGAAAGCGAATCCTGTTTCCCTCTTTTCATATTGAAGGACTTTATTGGTGCATCCAAAAAAAGTTCGAGGATCAATTTTGTAGCAGTTGATTGTTATGATGAGTTGGGGTCAGCACAAGGTCCGAACCCAACATCCAAAGAAGCGGTTTTAGAGGCGGCAAAAGACAAAACGGTTGTATTCTGTCTGAGCAGTTATAACCGCAATGCCATGCAGAGTGTAAGAAGGATGTTCATTGAATTTTCCGAATTGGGAATCACCAATCCGGTTATTCTTTCAACTACAAGTACCATGCACACGCCTGATGAACACCTGATTCATTTTGCCACAGAAACGGGCGCATTGTTTCTGGATGGCATGGGAGATGGAATCAGCCTGGGTTTCAGAGGAGATCATGCATTGGAAAATCCTATCGTAAAAGGAAGAACATATCTACCTGTAAAAGATATCTATCAATTTGCGAACAACACAGCCTTCAGTATTTTACAGGCAACAAGAACACGCATTTCCAAAACAGAATATATTTCTTGTCCGAGTTGTGGAAGAACATTGTTCGACTTACAGGAAACCACTGCCAAGATCCGATCTGTCACCAATCATCTCAAAGGCGTTAAAATTGCCATCATGGGATGTATAGTCAATGGTCCTGGTGAAATGGCAGATGCCGACTTCGGCTATGTAGGAAGTGGTCCGGGTAAGATCACTTTGTACCGAAGCAAAGAAGTGGTAAAAAAGAATGTCGACAGTGAAGTGGCAGTGGATGAACTCATACAATTGTTGAAAGATAGTGGTGCATGGGTAGAACCATAGTGGTTACGAGTAACAAGAAACAAGAATCGATGTCTTCATTATCCATCATTATTGTCAGCTACCGTTGCTGGAACAGGCTGGCTGCCTGCTTGCAAAGCCTTGCTGCGCAAGACATGTACGGATTGGAGGTGATTGTAGTTGATAATCACTCTGATGATGGTCGAGCGCAAGACTTTGTTATACAACATCCGCAGGTTAGATTTATTTTACAAGATATCAATGGTGGTTTTGCGCAAGCATGTAACAAAGGCGCAACCGTTGCAACAGGTAAATGGTTGTTATTTTTGAATCCAGATACCATTCTTCAACCCAATACATTGTTACCCTTATTGGAGCGAGCCAACAGTGAACCCGAATGGAAGTTGATTGGCATCAAACAAATCAATGAGAAAGGAAAAGATACGCGTCCGCATGGCATTTTTCTGGAATGGTGGAATGTATGGCCTCCGATCAAAAGTTTGCAAGCGTTGATTATGGGGCCTTCGAAATCGAGAAACAAATGGAGCAATGATCCGATTGGTTTTCCAGATTGGATTTCAGGTTCGTTTGTGTTGATACGTGCAAGAGATTTTGATGAATTGGGTGGATGGGATGAACGCTTCTGGATGTATTGTGAAGACATGGACTTGAGCAAACGTGCAGCAGGCAAGGGCTGGAAGCGAGTGATGTACAATGAAATTAATTGCATACATAGTCATGGTGGATCTTCACGTATCAATCCATCTGTAAAGGCACTCACCAAATCGCATGTAATTATTTCAACTTTCAAATACTTGCAAAAACATATTGCTTTTCCATTAAGATGGATTGCTTATGCAACATTGTTTTTGATGACAAGCATTGATCTTATTCTTTCGTTCTTTTTTTCGGAAACAAAAAGGAAGATGGTTGGTGTATTGTTAGGCAAAGAGGCAAGGAGGCAATGAGTCAATCATTACCAATCCTACATTACATCAAAGTTTTATGTTAAAAATAATCTCTTTGCCTCTTTGCCTCCTTGCCTATTGAATTACTTTCATCGCTTTCCCAACCTTCACGAAAGCAGCAATGGCTTTATCGAGATGTTCCTTTTCATGCGCAGCACTCAATTGTACGCGAATACGTGCCTTGCCTTTTGCAACAACTGGATAGAAGAAACCAATGACATACACTCCCTCTTCAAGCAATGACGCAGCCATTTCTTGTGCTACTGTTGCTTCGTATAACATGATGGGAACAATCGGGTGCACGCCTGGCTTGATATCAAAACCTGCTTTCGTCATTTCATTTCTGAAATACATGGTATTAGATTCGAGTTTATCACGCAGTGAAGTCGTTTCGCTCAACAGATCAAGCACCGCAATCGATCCACCAACGATGCTGGGTGCCAACGTATTGGAAAAAAGATAAGGTCTGCTGCGTTGACGAAGCATTTCAATGATCTCTTTTCTACCACTGGTGAATCCTCCAGAAGCACCGCCCAGCGCCTTACCCAGGGTTCCTGTGATGATATCGATCTTGCCCATGACGCCGCAATGTTCGTGGGTGCCGCGACCTGTTTTTCCGAGGAATCCGGAAGAGTGACATTCGTCTATCATGATGGCGGCATCGTATTGTTCCGCCAATGCAACAATCTTATCGAGTTGTGCGATGGTGCCATCCATGCTGAAAGAACCATCAGTAACGATGATTCTGTTGCGCAGATGAGCAGCAGCTTTCAATTGTTCTTCCAGATCAGCCATATCATTGTGCTTGTATCTGAAACGTTGTGCTTTGCAAAGTCTCACTCCATCAATGATAGAAGCATGATTTAACTCATCGGAGATAATTGCATCCTCATCGTTGAACAGTGGCTCAAATACACCGCCATTGGCATCAAATGCTGCAGCATATAAGATGGTATCTTCTGTTCCCAAAAACGCAGATATTTTTTTCTCCAACTCTTTGTGAATGTCTTGTGTTCCGCAAATGAAACGAACTGAACTCAGTCCATACCCTCTTTCATCAATATATTTTTTTCCTGCCTCAATGATTTTTGGATGAGAAGAAAGTCCGAGATAATTGTTGGCACATAGATTGATTACTTCTTTGCCTCCAACATGGATAACTGCGCCTTGCGGACTTTCAATGATCCTTTCCTTTTTGAAGAGTCCTGCCTGATTGATTTCTTCAAGTTCTTTTTCGAGTCGGTTTACGATGGATTGATTCATGTGGTTGAATTTAGTAGACAATCATAGATGGAAAACAAACAGCTTAGCAACTTATTATCATGCAAATTACAATAAATCATGTTTTATTTTCTTTCAAAGGCATATATATACTGCTGTTTGAAAATTAAATGTAACCTTTGCAGTGCAGATACGTATTAACCTGGATGAAGAAAAAGACCAACCATATCATTTTAGTGATTTTTGCCGGATTATTCGTTTCCACATTGTTTATTACAAAGCCAACATTATCAGTGGAAAGTTTTAAAAAAATTGGGTTTTTTCAAAGCAACATCGAAGAGCAAACCGAAAACCAGGTTAGAACATTTTCGCCCGTATGGCATTCCATCACACGTAGATTCCTTCCATAAAATCTTAGGGTTTATTGTAACAAATCTTTTCCATCTTCGTATCACTTAAGAAGATTGATTCCTACTAAAAAAATACATGACTGCTTCAGAATACAACACATGTGTAGATGCTTATGCAGACGCCGTTTACAGGTTCATACTTAAGAACCTGAAAAACGAGGAAGATGCCCGTGATGTAGTGCAATCTGCATTTGAAAAAATGTGGATCAATCATGAAAAGATTGTAAATGATACAGCCAAATCGTATTTGTTTACAGTGGCATATAATCAGATGATTGATTATATCAGAAAAAATAAACGCATTCAATACAAGGACGATTTTTCTGAAAACGAAAAGGTTGGAAGGGAAAGCCCCATTGGTCTGAAGCAAGCATTGGAAAAGGCACTAGACCATTTGACTACCCTTCAAAAATCGTTGATATTGTTAAAGGACTATGAAGGGTATTCGTATGAGGAAATTGGAAAAATAACTGGATTGAATGGTAGCCAGGTGAAAGTGTACTTGCACAGGGCAAGACTTCAATTGAAACAGTATATTGGTAAACCGGAAAATATCATTTGAACATGATCAACCTGAATAATTATGAAACCTGGTTCATGCTGTATGCCGACAATGAATTGTCGGTTGAAGAGCGCAACCATGTCATTCAATTTATTCTGTTGCATCCATTATTGCAAGATGAGTTGGATATGATGCAGGAGATGAAATTGTTGCCAGATAGATCAATTGAGTATCAGGAAAAGAATCTATTGAAGGAAAATTTTCAACTAGAATTGGAAAGTTCCATTTGCTTTGAACCAGATATGCAGGTTGTTTACCCCAATAAGCATGAACTTTATAGAAAGGAAACACCTGGATTCTTTTTATGGTCCAGACCCTTTCAAGTAGCAGCAGTATTGTTGATTGGATTGTTTTGGTTTATCAATCGACCTGCAAATGAAATAAAACCATTGGCAGCCAGCAATTCAGGGGAATCAATAAAAAAACCTGCAGTCTCGGATGAAAAATCAAGTACAGTTTCAGATATCGTGATGGTGAAACATCATCCAGTCAAAACATCTAAACAGCAGGTTGCATTCGTTACCTCTCCGCAAGTTTTTTCAAAGGATCAAATGGTGTCAGGTGTAGAGGATCATGTGGGTGTTGAAAAAGAGGCTGTTGCTCAGGAAATCATTTCTACAAAGCCAGTCTCTAATTTTACGGAAGAAGCCGTAAAATCAGCAGCAGCGCGTATTTCAGAGGAATCTGTTTCAACAGCCATGATAACTGAACAGCCAATTTTTCAGACCTATGAAGAGCCAGAAAAAAGCAAGAAAACTCCGCTCAGGGGTTTATTGCGTAAGATCACCAGAACCGTGTTGAATGAAAATGAGGAAAATAACGGACGTAATTATGTGCACGTGGCAAGTTTTAGTATACCCGTTTCAAAAACAAATAATAAATAGGACATGAAAAAAGTAGTGGTAGCATTCGCATTAAGTGGATTGAGTTTTTCTTCTATGGCACAGGTTGACACCAGTAAAAAGAAAGATACACCGATTATCAAAATTGGAAATATGACCATCATGCATTCGAATGCAAAATATTTGAATGATACATTGACGGCAGGTAAATTTACCATCATTGGAAAAGGATACTCTGACAAAGGAGGCGCAAAAGTGGAATTGAAAAAAAATACAACTCCTAAAAAGAGCATTACCAATTGGTTTATATGGGATCTGGGTTTTGCTGGGTATACGGATAACACCAATTACGCAACAGCAGAGGCACAGAATTTTTTGCACAATCCTGGCCTCATGCCAGCATCGAAAGGAGATTATGCATTGAAAACAACACGTATATCCAATTTCAATGTTTGGTTTTTTATGCAAACTGTGAGTATTGCTAAAAATGTATTAAACCTAAAATATGGGTTTGGAATTGAAAGCAATAATTATTTCTATAAAACTGGTATAACATATGTTGATGGAATCAATACATATACTGTGCGAGGTTCTCAAACTGGATTGAATAAAAATAAGCTGGTTGCCAGTTACCTTACTGTGCCTGTCATGCTGAATATCAATACCAGTCCGGGTAAAAAGAAAAGTGGATTGCAGATTTCTGCTGGCATAAGTGGTGGTTATTTGCAACGAGCAAGACAGAAACAGGTAACTTCAGATGGCACAGTTAAAACCAAATCAAATTTCAATCTTGAACCCTGGAAATTGGCTTATGTAGGTGAGTTGGGATTGGGACCAATTAAACTTTACGGCTCTATTTCCACTACAAAACTTCATCAGTATGGTTTGAACCAAGTGCCATATTCAGTGGGGGTGAGGTTCAGTAATTAGAAAAAATTTCGATGGAGAAATGCTAGTCTTCTTTTTCTCTTTTTAGAATAAGACTATCTTTTGGATAATTCATTTTCAGGTTATCCATAATTCCTTCTGCCCAGTTGATGAGGATTGTTTTATCGTTTTCACTTAGAATGGCATCCCTATGAATCAAGGTGTATGAAGAAAGAGGCATTTCTCCTTCCTTGACTTGCTCAATCAACTCTTCTAATTTGTGGTGTTGCATAGCGATACGCCAGTTGCCAAAGTTATTTAAGTTAAAATGTCTTTTGCCATCATTGACATGATCACTTAACCACCAGCTAACGGGTTGAATTTCTGCATACCAGGGGTATTTGGTTTTGTTGCTGTGGCAATCCGCACAGGCCCTGTTCAGAATTGCCTGAACATCTGTAGGTACCTGATGTAAAGTGCTCACATCTTTGGTGGTATCACCTGAAAGATTCTTCTCAGGTCTGAATACCTGCATAATCACCACCAAGATCAATAAGCCAAGGAGAATGTTTTTAAGCATAGGTTGGATTTTAATTTTTTAAAACAAACTATAACCTGCTATTCTTGATCTGATCAACTACACTTGGATCAAGCAACGTAGAAGTATCACCCAGATTTTCCACTTCACCTTCAGCAATCTTACGCAGAATCCTGCGCATGATCTTGCCACTGCGGGTTTTGGGTAAACCTGTTACCAACTGAATCTTGTCTGGTTTTGCAATAGGTCCGATGATGCGACTGACTGTTGCCGTAATATCTCTTCTGGTCATTTCCTCATCTCCATGTGAACCGCTGTAAATCACATAGGCGTAAATGCCTTGTCCCTTTACATCATGCGGGAATCCAACAACCGCACTTTCAACTACACCTGCATGCATATTGATTGCATTTTCAACTTCAGCAGTGCCAATCCTATGACCGCTCACATTCAACACATCATCTACTCTTCCAGTTATTCTGTAATATCCGTTTTCATCCCGATATGCACCATCTCCTGTGAAGTATAAATTATCATAAGTTGCAAAATAGTTCGTTCTGCAGCGTTCATGGTCGCCATACGTTGTTCTGATGGTAGCTGGCCAGGGTGATCTGATACAAAGGTTTCCTGTTACATTGTTTTCCTTGATTTCTACACCTTTGTCATCCACCAGCAATGGTTCAACACCAGGCATGGGAAGGGTTGCATAACTTGGTTTGGATGGAGTGATTCCAGCCATGTTGCTGATCAGGATTCCTCCTGTTTCGGTTTGCCACCATGTGTCAACAATGGGGCATTTTTTCTTTCCGATATGTTCATCGTACCAATGCCATGCTTCTTCATTGATAGGTTCTCCAACTGTACCCAACACACGCAGGGAACTGAGATCTTTTCCATGAACCGGACCGAGACCAAATGCCATTAAACTCCTGATGGCAGTAGGAGCTGTATATAAAATATTGACTTTGTATTTGTCGATGATATCCCAAAATCTTCCGGCATCTGGGAATGTAGGGATGCCCTCAAACATCAATGAAGTTGTGCCTGCACTGAGTGGACCATACACAATGTAAGAGTGACCTGTAATCCATCCGATATCTGCTGTGCAGAAATGAATATCTTCAGGTTGGCTTTGAAATACATTTACAAAAGTATAATTGGTATACACCATATATCCGCCGCAGGTATGTACAACACCTTTTGGTTTTCCGGTAGAACCGGAAGTATACAAAATGAAGAGAGGATCTTCTGCATTCATGACTTCAGCTGGAAAATCAGGATTGCCTGCCGTTTCCACTTTTCTGATTTCATCTTCCCACCATACATCACGTCCTTTGATCATACTTACAGCAGTTCTGGTATGTGTATATACAATAACACGTTTAACAAACTCGCAGCTGATCAATGCATCATCAATTACATTTTTTAGCGGGATATCTTTCGCACCTCTGAAAGCACCATCACAAGTGATGATAAATTCAGCCTGGGCATCTTTCAAACGGTCTGCAATGCTTTGCGCACTGAAACCACCAAAGATGACAGAATGAATCGCGCCAACTCTTGCACAGGCTAATACAGCAATGGCTAGTTCTGGAATCATTCCCATGTATATACAAACTCTATCGCCTTTTTGGACACCATTGTTCTTCAACACATTCGCAAATTGACATACTTTGAAATGCAATTGCTGATAAGTGAACATTCGATGATGGTCATTGGGATCGTTGGGTTCCCAAATGATGGCAGGTTCATGTGCCTTAGTTTTCAAATGCCTGTCAATACAATTTTCAGTGATATTCAATTGTGCACCATCAAACCATTTAACAGAAGGCTCACGGAAATTCCAGTCAAGAACCTTGTCCCACTTCCTTTTCCATTCAAAGTGTTCTGCTATTTCTCCCCAGAATCCTTCCGGGTCTTCTATGCTTTTTTTCCATGCAGCATGATAGCCTTCTTCACTGGTTATCTGATAAGGATAGCTCATATCAATCGTTTTAGGGATTTGAATTCCCAAGGTAAAAAAAATTAAAATGTTGCTGATATATTTTTATCTTCAATCTCTATTGATTTCTTTATTTAAAAGCATTGCCATGTCCACCATCTCTGAAAAAAGTCTCATCAGGAAAGTGATTTTTGCATCGTCGGTAGGAACCCTGATTGAGTGGTATGATTTTTATATTTTCGGAAGTTTAGCACCCATCATCGCTGCACAATTTTTTCCCAAAACAAATCCAACTGCTGCATTGCTATCAACACTTGCAACATTTGCAGCTGGTTTTATAGTCAGACCATTTGGAGCACTGGTATTTGGACGTTTGGGGGATAAGGTTGGAAGGAAGTACACTTTCCTGTTAACCCTGGTACTTATGGGTGGATCCACTTTTGCAATAGGACTTATTCCAGGATATGAGCAAATAGGTTTCCTGGCACCGATTTTGGTGTTGGTGTTGCGACTGATTCAAGGTTTGGCACTCGGCGGCGAATATGGCGGTGCAGCAACCTATGTGGCTGAACATGCACCTGATCACAGAAGAGGATTTTATACCAGCTGGATACAAACCACAGCCACACTGGGCTTATTACTTTCTTTAGGGATCATTCTCTTCACCAGAAAAAGCATGGCTGCAGATCCTGCAGATTCCATCAAAGCCTTTGAAGCATGGGGATGGAGAATTCCATTTTGGTTCTCCGTAGTACTTGTGGGAATGAGTGTTTACATCCGAATGAAAATGCATGAGAGTCCTTTGTTCAGCAAATTAAAGAGCGAAGGAAAAACATCTTTGAACCCGATCAAGGAAAGTCTAACCCACCGTTCCAATTTAAAAATGGTGTTGATTGCTTTGTTTGGTGCAGCCATGGGACAAGGTGTGGTATGGTATACCGGACAATTTTATGCACAAACATTTTTGGAGAATACATGTAAGATCGATTTTGAACAAACGAGAACCATTCTGATATGTGCGATTGTTTTTGCCACACCACTTTTCATCTTCTTTGGAAATCTGAGTGATAAGGTTGGAAGAAAATGGATCATCATGTTGGGCCTGTTAGGAGCAGTACTGATGTACAGGCCGATATATCGTCAGATGTTGAATGTTACATCTACTGAAAATATGATGGTTGATAGTGCTAAAACACAGATACAGTCTGTTCTTACACCTGCGAAAGAGAAAAACTATGGACTACAAACAGTAACATCAACGTATCATTACGACAATGGAATTACGGAGAAGAAAGTGCATGTAGATACATTGTATACCAGTGGGGCGGAGAAGCCGCAGTTAATAGAAAAAACATCAAAGCAAATGCCCACTGACAGGTATTGGATATTGGTGGGATTGATTTTCTTGCAAATACTTTTTGTTACGATGTCTTATGGTCCGATTGCAGCCTTCCTGGTGGAAATGTTTCCAACCAAGATCAGGTATACATCCATGAGTTTGCCGTATCATCTGGGTAATGGTGTGTTTGGTGGTTTAACTCCTTTCATCGCGGTATTGATGGGCACTATTTATACAACAGATAAGTTGGTTGGATTGTGGTATCCAATATCTGTGGCAACACTCTGTCTGATTATCGGCAGTTTGTATTTGAATAATAAGACCAATAACAATGTCAACGACTAAACAAAAGCACATGAACACAGTAAAAAAATATGCAGGACTTCTTTGGATGGCACTTGCCATTGCTTCATATGTCTTTTTAGTATACACCAGTTATCATCAGATTCATGCCAAGCCAACAACAGATACGATTGTACAATGGGTTATTTTTGATGTAATCTTTTTACCTATCAATATAGGACTCCTGATCTTTGGATGGCTTGCATTCAAAGGAGATTATGATCATTTGCCTGAATCTGATGAAGAGATCGTTGATTAATGACGATATTTGCTAATCATTTTTTACCAGGTGAAAAATTGACAGCAAACAGAAAATCTAAAAAATGTCCATTAAAGTAGATCATCTTTTTAAGAAATACGGAGACCAGGTTGCTGTAGACCAAATCAGTTTTGAAGTTACTCAAGGAGAAATTGTTGGATTTTTAGGCCCGAATGGTGCCGGTAAATCCACCACCATGAAGATGATCACCGGGTATCTTGCCAGTGATGGGGGTAAAGTCCATGTTTGCGGCATGGAGGTTCATGGAGAGTCGCTTGATACAAAAAAACGAATTGGTTACCTGCCAGAATCCAACCCGCTCTATGTGGAAATGTTTGTGCGGGAGTATCTGCAGTTTATAGGTGAATTGCATCAGGTGACATCTTTGAAATTGCGGATTGAAGAAGTGATTGGAATGGTTGGGCTTGGTCCGGAAAGCCATAAACAAATTGCGCAATTATCAAAAGGATATAAGCAAAGAGTAGGGTTGGCTGCTGCTCTTATTCATAATCCGGCGGTTTTGATTTTGGATGAGCCAACCACCGGATTGGACCCAAATCAAATCAAGGAAATCAGGGATGTGATCAAGGAATTAGGCAAGAGCAAAACCATCCTTTTTTCAACCCATATCATGCAGGAAGTAGAGGCAATTTGCGACAGGGTTATTGTAATCAACAAAGGAAAAATTGTTGCAGATGATCAACTTTCTGTTTTAACATCGGGAAATCAAGACACGTTGGTAAGAGTACAATTTAGTGAGGAAATTGACCTGGAACAGATCAAAAAATTGCCCAATTTGATTAAAATCGACCGTTTAGATACCAAAAGCTGGGAAATCCAAGCTAAAAATGCTGATACCCTGGGCAAAGAACTTATGTCATTCGCTTTGCAACATAACTTGAATATCGTTTCTTTGCAAACGCAAACCCGACGCCTGGAAGATATTTTCAGCGAATTGACGGGAAAAACAAATTGATTGTTTGCTACCCCTTATTCAAACTACATAAAAAAAGACCAATTATGAGCTTAATTGCCAATGTACATGCAAGACAGATCCTCGATAGCCGCGGTAACCCAACCGTAGAAGTAGATGTGATCACAGAAAGTGGATTTTTCGGACGTGCAGCTGTTCCATCAGGGGCATCTACAGGTAAACATGAGGCTGTAGAATTGAGAGATGGAGATAAATCTGTTTACGTAGGAAAAGGAGTTTTGAAGGCTGTTGATAATGTGAATAATATCATCGCAGACAAATTGAAAGGAATACCTGTAACTGAGCAGGCTTTGATCGATGCATTGTTGATTGAAATTGATGGTACACATAACAAAGCTGTGTTAGGTGCAAATGCAACACTTGCAGTATCTATGGCAGTGGCAAGAGCAGGTGCTCAATCAAGCAACTTACCACTTTACAGATATATAGGCGGTGTAAATGCAGTAACACTTCCAGTTCCTTTGATGAACATCCTCAATGGGGGTATGCATGCCGACAATAAAATTGATTTTCAGGAATTCATGATTGTTCCAACAGGAGCATCTACATTCAGCGAAGGTCTTCGTTGGGGTGTTGAGATCTTCCACCAGTTGAAAACAGTGTTGAAGAAAAAAGGATATAGCACGAATGTTGGTGATGAAGGTGGTTTTGCACCAGATATCCAAAGCAACGAAGAAGCTATTGAAACAGTTCTTCAGGCAATCGAAGCAGCAGGATATAAAACAGGATCTCAGATCAATATCGCTATGGATGCGGCTTCTACAGAAATGTACAATGAAGAAAACAATACCTACACATTCTCTAAGAGCTCAGGAAAAGTGATCAGCAGCGATGAAATGGTTGCTTACTGGACGGAGTGGGTAAATAAATATCCAATTATTTCCATCGAAGATGGTATGGCAGAAGATGATTGGGAAGGTTGGAAAAAACTTACTGAATCTATTGGCGACAAATGTCAGCTTGTAGGAGATGATCTTTTTGTAACAAACGTAGTTCGTTTGCAAGAAGGTATCGATAAAGGAATTGCAAACAGTATCCTGGTAAAAGTGAACCAAATTGGTACCGTTACTGAAACCATCAACGCAGTTCGTTTGGCTCAAACAAATGGATACACTTCCATCATGAGTCATAGAAGCGGTGAAACAGAAGATACGACCATTGCTGACCTCGCAGTGGCATTGAATTGCGGCCAAATTAAAACTGGTTCTGCATCACGTACCGACCGTATGGCGAAATACAACCAACTTCTCCGTATTGAAGAGGAATTGGGTGTGAATGCGGTTTATCCGAAAAGAAAGTAACCAGTAACTATTTACTAGTTAAGGTTGTATGTTGTTGGTTGTAGGTTATTGAATTAACTTACAATCATCAACTTACAACCTTTTTTTATGCGTGCCATTTTTATCATCGTCTTATTTTTCTCGATTCAAATTTCTTTTGGACAACAACTGCCCCAACTTCCCTTATGGGATTCTTCATTTGATGTGAAAACACCGGCGGATTGGTTGATAAAAAAACCATCAGAAAAAGCGGCTTTGTATGTGTCGCGCGACAATAAAGATTTGATTCTATACAACGGACTTGTTAGACGAAGTTTTCGTATTTCTCCCAACATTGCTTGTTACGATCTGTATAATTATGCCAGTAAACAGCAATTGGTCAGGGCTATCAGACCTGAGGCCATGATTACAATCAACCAACAAAAAATAGAGGTTGGTGGTTTGCATGGCCAGCATGAAAAGGCATATTTGTTGATGGATTGGTTGAATGATTTCACATCGAATGAAAACGACCTGCATTGCACTTCT
>CANFHO010000065.1 GCA_947447005.1 Chitinophagaceae bacterium | reverse complement strand
GCCATCACACTTTGTATGATTGCAACATCCATTTTGTTTGCCAATTATCTTGTATTGCATAGGGTAAATCAAATCTGGATATATCTCTACCTGGCCGTATATTTCTCTATTGAGTTTTCATTCCTGGCCGCCAACTTGGAAAAATTCCCGCATGGAGGTTATGTTACATTGATTGTAGGCGGATTGCTTTTCTTGGTGATGTATGTATGGTTTAAAAGCCGTAAGATCAAGAACCGCTATGTGGAGTTTGCTCGATTGGACAATTACCTTCCTGTTTTGCAGGAGTTGAGCAATGATTCTTCAATCAATAAATATTCAACACACCTGGTATATCTCAGCTCTGCGAATAACCCCAAGGAGATTGAATATAAGATCATCCACTCCATATTGAACAGAAAACCAAAGCGTGCAGATATTTATTGGTTCGTCCATGTGGATACCTTGGATGATCCCTATACCTGCGAATATGAAGTGCAAACAATCATTCCAAATGAAGTGATTCGTGTAGAATTCAGGCTTGGATTCAGGGTTCAACCCAAGATCAATCTAATGTTTAGAAAAGTAGTGGAAGACATGGTGTCTAACAAAGAAGTGAACATCACTTCACGTTATGAAAGTTTGCAACGAAACAATATTACTGGCGACTTTGAATTTATCGTGATGGAGAAATTCCTGAGTCAGGACAATGAACTTCCATTTTGGGAGCGTGTTGTCATGAAACTTTATTTCTGGTTGAAAGAAGTTTCCTTGTCTGAAGAAAAGGGATTTGGCCTTGATGCCAGCAATGTAACAGTTGAGAAATTTCCGCTCGTGGTGGCACCTGTAAAAGGTCTGAAACTCAAGCGGATTGTGAACGAGGAGGAGGAATAGTAGTGGAATGGTGGAATGGTGGAAGAGTGGAATAGTGGAAAAGTGGAAAAGTGTAAGAGTGGAATGGTGGAAGAGTGGAAGGTGGAATGGTGGAATAGTGGAATAGTGGAAGGTGGAATGGTGGAAAAGTGAATTGAATAATACTAAGTCAAAAATTTAAAAGGGAGTCCAAAAGACTCCCTTCATATTTAATTAAGCATTCATTTTTCCACCTTCCACCATTCCACCATTCCACTATTCCACTTTTCCACTATTCCACTATTCCACTCTTCCACTCTTCCACTATTCCACCATTCCACTCTTCCACTCTTCCACCATTCCACCATTCCACTCTTCCACTCTTCCACCATTAATTCACTTTAAAAATCGCCTCATCTATCTTTCCATTCACTTCAATCTTTGTGAAAGTCAATGGTGCAGGCATTCCTGTATTTTCAATGCTGAATGGCATTACTATGCCGGCATTGGCAATCTTTTGATAGTTGCTATATGAAACCACAACCTCAACATCTTGTCCATTCACATTGGTAGTAGTGGCTTGTCTTACTTTATAAAATGTTTTTGAATCAATGAAAACATATACACTCTTGCCATTCTTTTGGGTTAATTTGATTTTATAGCAAGGAGTTCCATCTATGTCTTCTGAACCCTGAAGTTCAACCGTATTGCCTTTTTCAACATAGTCCAGGAATTCTCCCCTGATATCCAACTGTGCTTTGGCTGCAGTTGCCTGTTCTTCTGGCAATGGCTCTGCTTTAGATTGCCCTGCCATAGGATTGAATGCCCACGCACCTTCTGATGTAACAACGCTGTACCCAGTTGAGCCCATCACAGTAAACTCCTGCTTTGCTGCCTTGTTATGTATCTGATTTACAATAATAGGAATATCCATTCCTTGTGCGCTTAATGTAGCCTCCATGTGCAATGTGTTCACTTTATTCCAATTATCCTTTCCTCCAATGGCTTCAAGATGTTTATTGATGATTTCAGTAACATTTTGTGCAAATGTGATGGTGCTGATCATGGTGAATACCAATAATGCAGCAATTGATTTAAATTTTTTCATGTGTTTTTATTTATACATGCAAGATAATACCCTTTGGAATCAGATACGATTCAATGGTTCAATTTAACAAAATTGAGGATGAATGGTCGTTTCCTGATTTGTTTGATATGCAACCTCGGATTAACTTCGGTACATGGCAAATTTTGAGATCAAAGGAAATCTGGTGGATGTCCTACACCGCAGCATTTGTGTATCAATCATTCATATTGAAAATGGCATCATCTCTTCTATTGAAAAAATAAGTGATGATATGGATCCTGCACTTCCGTATATCACACCGGGATTTATAGACGCGCATGTACATGTGGAAAGCTCTATGCTCATCCCTTCAGAATTTGCCCGTTTGGCTGTGGTTCATGGAACTGTATCTACCGTAAGTGATCCTCATGAAATTGCCAATGTATGTGGGATGGAAGGTGTTCGTTTCATGATTGAAAATGGCAAAAAAGTTCCTTTTAAATTCAATTTCGGCGCACCTAGCTGCGTTCCTGCAACCACCTTCGAAACAGCAGGTGCTGGCATTGATGCTGATGATGTGGAAGCATTGCTGAAGGATGACGACATCAAATACCTCAGTGAAATGATGAACTTCCCTGGTGCCATTCATGGCGATCCGGAAGTGATGAAAAAGATAGAAGCTGCACATGCATTGGGTAAACCGGTCGACGGACATGCACCGGGGCTTCGTGGTGAAGATTTGAAGCATTATATTTCCAGGGGAATCTATACCGACCATGAATGTTTTACATTAGAGGAAGCAGCTGAAAAACTTTCTCTCGGTATGAAAGTGATCATTCGGGAGGGTAGCGCTGCCAAAAACTATTCGGCACTGATCCCGCTGATTACTAAACACCATGAAAACATGATGTTTTGCAGCGATGATAAACATCCTGATGGCTTGGCAATCGGACATATTAACAAACTCTGTGCACGTGCGATTGCGGATGGATATGATCTTTTTCATGTTTTGCAGGCTGCTTGTATTAATCCAGTGAAACATTATAAACTGGATGTTGGATTGTTGAAGGTGGGGGATCCTGCAGATCTTGTTTTATTGCATGACCTGAAAGATTTTCATGTCATGGCAACGTATATCAACGGACAAAAAGTAGCTGAACATGGAAAAACATTGATTGAAAAAGCAGAAGTGTCTTCTTTGATCAATCAATTTGATATTGATCCCATTTCCATTGAAATGCTTACTACTCCTGCAACTGGTGGGTATGGACTTCCTGTGATTGAATGTCTTGATGGACAGCTCATCACACCTAAAATTTCATTGAAGCCCAAAATCATCAACGGAGCGTATTGCTCAAATATAGATGAGGATGTTTTGAAAATAGTTGTTGTAAATCGCTATAAAAAAGCTCCTGTTGCCAAGGCCTTCATACATCGTTTCAATTTAAAAGAAGGAGCCATTGCTTCATCTGTCGCGCATGATTCCCATAATATTGTTGCCGTGGGTGTGGATGATGAAAGTTTATTGAAAGCAATCAATCTCGTGATCGAAGCCAGGGGAGGAGTGAGTTGTGTTGGAAGCGGCCATGAATCTGTTTTGCCTTTACCTGTGGCTGGTTTGATGAGTGCAGATGATGGGTATCTCGTTGCTGAAAAATATACAGCCATCGATCTTCATGCTAAATCTCTGGGAAGCACACTGAGTGCACCTTTCATGTCATTGTCGTTCATGGCACTACTGGTCATTCCTCATGTAAAACTCAGTGATTGGGGTTTGTTTGATGGAGATGCTTTTAAGCTGTATCGATGATATCAAGCATTCTCTCTTAGAACCAATATTAAATTTCAATGTTATATCAGAAATCATGAAAATGAAAAAAAGTGTTTGTGTAATTGGTGCTGGTCCTTCTGGAATCACTGCTGCCAAAAATCTGTTAGATGAAGGCCATGATGTTGTAGTATATGATATGGGCAAAGAAGTGGGTGGGAATTGGGTTTTCAATGAACAGGTTGGACATAGTTCTGTCTTCGAAACAACACATATCATCTCATCCAAGACCTTGAGTGAATATGCTGATTTTCCTATGCCATCCGAATATCCTGATTATCCATCACATGCTCATTTGGCATCTTATTTCCAATCGTATGCAAAACATTTTAATTTATATCCAAATATCCAATTCAACACCCTTGTTCAGAATTGCGAATTGTTGGATGATATGAAGTGGAAGGTTGTGACAGAATATGACGGACGCATTCAAGAAAAAATATTTGATGCATTGGCGGTGTGCAATGGCCATCACTGGCTACCACGTTTTCCTTCATATCAGGGAACATTCAATGGAGAGTTTATTCATTCTCATGATGTAAAGAGGTTTTCACGTTTTGCCGGAAAGAAAGTATTGGTGATTGGAGGAGGAAATTCTGCTTGCGATGTTGCCGTAGAAAGCAGCCGGGTGGCAATGTCTGTTGATTTGAGCTGGCGTAGGGGGTATTGGATTGTTCCTAAGTTTATGATGGGTAAACCTGCCGATGTATTCAGTGTAAAAATCAATTGGCTTCCAAGGATAATATGGCAAAAACTTTCAGCCTTGACTCTTTATTTTCGCAATGGTAAAAACAGCAATTATGGTTTGCCAGAACCAGATGGCCAGCTTGGATCCCATCACCCTACAATCAATGAGGACCTGTTTTTTACCATCCGACATGGTAAGATCAAACCACGTGTAGATATCGAAAGACTTAATGGGAATGAGGTGGTTTTCAAAGACGGAACCAGTGGAGTATATGATGTCATAGTTGCTTGTACCGGTTATATTATCAGTCACCCATTCTTAAAAAAAGAATTGGTGAATTATTCAGAAGGTGATGTTCCTCTTTGGTTAAGAATGATTCATCCCGATATTCAATCCATTTATTTTATCGGTTTATTTCAGCCCCTGGGTTGCATTTGGCCTGGTTCTGAATTGCAAAGCAAGATTATGGCTAGAGAGCTTGCCGGAAAATGGAGTCGACCTTCTGATTTAAACAAGCGCATTCAGGAAGAGTTGGAAAATCCAGATTTCAATCAAATCAATACACCCCGGCATACAATCACCGTTGACTTTCATCGGTTTAAAAAAAGATTAATGAAACAACTTCCAAAAAATTTCATCAGCAATGAAGCTCGAACTTATTCAGCGCCTGCATCCAACAACTGATGAACGCTCTCATTTAGTGTTGTTACATGGCGCATGTATGGGGGCATGGACATGGGAAAATAATTTTATGCCCTATTTCTTTGCGAGGGGTTTCAATGTCCATGCCATCAGCCTGAGGAATCATGGTAAAAGTGAACACAATGGGAAGCTTACATCAACAAGTATTATTGATTATGTTGAGGACCTTTCATCTTTTATTCAAACGATACAAGGTAATGTTTTTATCATTGGACATTCCATGGGCGGATTCATCCTACAACATTATTTGAGATATCTTACTTCAAACGTAAAGGCGGCTGTTCTTTTGTGCTCAGCTCCCAATACAGGGCTTTGGGATTTGGTGGGCAAACTGTTATTGAGATATCCTGGGAAATTCATTCATGCCCTGATTGCCAGAAGTTGGATGCCTGTAATACAAGATAGAAAGAGGTTTAAAGATTTATTTTTTCAAAGGCATACACCAGAAAAATGGGTTGATGAGGTTTTTAAAAAGGTACAGAATGAATCGTTTCTTGCTTTTCTTGAAATGGTATTTATGAAGCTTCCCCCAAAAAAACCTTCTGAACTTCCTATCATGATTATTGGAGCTGAAAATGATTCGCTTATTTCTCTCTCTTCAACTGTAAAAATGGCAAAGTCTTATGATGTTGAACCGGTTATAATCAAAAATTCCTCTCATATGATCATGATGGAAGAGGAGTGGGAAAATGTAGCATCCTCAATCAATGAATTTATACAACTTAATCAAAGCAGATAGGATTAAAAAGCAAAATCACTTTTCTCTCTTCCTGCCTTCGGCAGGCAGGCTCTTTTATCTTTTCTCTTTTCCTGCCTTCGGCAGGCAGGCTCTTTTATCTTTTCTCTCTTTTCTTTTCTCTCTTCTCTTTTCTCTTTTCTCTCTTCTCTTTTATCTCATCCTGTTGGATTCACTTAACAGCTTCTCATCTTTTCTAATGCCAATGTATGCAAGCACTAAAAAGAGAATGCTGAAAAATGGAAGAATGGCAAAATATTGCCAATGACCTTGTTGTAGTCCGAACTGTTTGGTGAATTCGACTGTGAGATATTTTTGTACTCCTACAAAAATCGCTACAGCAATCAGATTGATGATAATATTCCTTTTCTGACGATTTCGATTTTTGAAAAGGAATATGGTTATCAATGGAAGTGCTGAATTGATGCCCAACAAGAACATCAACAGTGAACTTTCTGTGACAGAAAAAATCTTTGTGACCCCATCTGCCGCAACCCCTGAATATACTTCAGGACTGAAAAGCAAAATGGCACAGCACGCTCCACTAAGCAACAACCACAACGATTGAATTCTTTGTATCATACAATAAGTTTAACCAAGTTCAGGGTACAATGGGAATTGAGACATGAAAGCCTTTACATCTTCTTTCACGGATGCTACAATTGCTTCATCATCAGCATTCATCAATACCTTGTCAATAAAATCGGCCACGGTTTGCATGTGTTCTGCATTCAATCCTCTTGTTGTAACGGCCGGAACACCCACTCGTATTCCTGAAGTAACAAACGGACTCTTATCATCATAAGGAACCGAGTTTTTGTTCAAGGTTATATGAGCCCTGTCAAGTGTTTCTTGTGCTTTCTTTCCGGTGATATTTTTATTCCTCAAGTCAATCAACATTAAGTGATTGTCTGTACCACCGCTGATCAAATGATAACCTTTATCCGTAAATGCTTTTGCAATGGTTTGCGCATTGATCTGCACTTGTTGCTGATACGCTTTGAAAGATGGATCCAGGATTTCACCAAAAGCTACTGCTTTGGCAGCAATAACATGTTCTAGTGGGCCACCTTGCATGCCTGGAAATACTGCCAAATCCAATAAAGCACTCATGGACCTGATATTCCCTTTCGGATCTTTCAATCCCCATGGGTTGTCAAAATCATTTCTCATCATGATCACTCCACCTCTGGGTCCTCTCAACGTTTTATGTGTAGTAGATGTTACAATATGACAATGATCAAATGGGTCGTTCAAGATTCCTGCAGCTACCAATCCAGCTGGATGTGCAATATCTGCCAACACCAATGCGCCAATTTCATCTGCTACTGCTCTGATGCGAGCATAATCCCAATCACGTGAATATGCAGATGCTCCGCAAATAATCATTTTAGGTTTTTCCCTTCTTGCGGTTTCTTCCAATTGCTCATAGTTCACCAAACCGGTTTCTCTGTCAACCCCATAGAAGAATGCCTGGTATGTTTTTCCGCTGAAGTTGGCCGGACTGCCATGCGTAAGGTGCCCTCCCATACTTAGATCCAATCCGAGAATCTTATCTCCTGGTTTCAGACATGCTAAAAATACAGCTGTGTTAGCTTGTGCACCACTGTGTGGCTGAACATTCGCCCAACTTGCATTGAACACTTGTTTGAGTCGGTTGATGGCCAATGTTTCAATTTCATCCACTACTTCACATCCACCATAATATCTTTTTCCAGGATAGCCTTCTGCATATTTATTGGTAGCAACAGAGCCCATTGCCTGCATAACCTGCAATGAAGTGAAATTCTCTGAGGCGATCAGTTCAATGCCTTCGCGTTGTCTTTTGAGTTCTTTGTTGAGGAGATCAAAAACCAGGCTATCCTTATTCATGGTGTGAAATTTTTGCAAAGGTACCCCTATGTGCACAAAGAAAAAATCTCAGTTTCACCAATTTTTACACACCCATAGAAATTTCTGAAGTACATGTTTGGTACTCATTGGGGTCGTTGCTGCTTATCAGTACCAATTTATTGCCGCAATATTGATTGATTAGATGGGAGTATAGGTCAAAACCCTTCTGATCCAGATTGGTACATGGTTCGTCTAGTAACAATACAGGGGCATCTGTGAAAAATGCCTGAGCTAATTTGATACGTTGTTTCATACCACTACTGAAATGCCTTATTTGCTTGTCTTTTGTATGCGATAAGCCAATTTCTTCTAAAATTGATATTGCGGTTGCCCCTTGAATAAATGGTTTGAAACTACAGTGGTATTGAAGAAATTCCAGGGAAGTCATTTCTTCAATCACTTCCAGATATGGAGCACAAATGGATAGATATTTGAACTGTTCTTCGGGTTTGATGGCTTCTGTTTCTTTGAAGTAAGTGATGCTGCCTTCATTGATGTATATGGAGCCAGCTATACTTTGAAGAAAGGTTGATTTGCCAGAGCCATTGTGCCCTGTAATAGCATAATGATTGCCTTGGTTAAACTCCTGGTTAATATTCCTGAAGATCCAATCCCGATTGAAGCGTTTTCCGGCATTACTAACCGTTATCTTCATCAATGGAATTTTTGGTAAATCTTTTGATGATTCCACGATTGCTTTCTCGTATAAAAGTCACAATTTCATCTCTTTCATCTGAAACCGGAACTTCCTCTTCAATAAAATCAATGGCCTGTGTTGTATTCATCCCCTTGTTGTAGATATACCTGTAAATATCAAGCACCTGATTTATTTTTTCAACTGAAAAGCCTTTCCTTTTCAATCCAACTGAATTTACACCTGCATAAGAAAGTGGAGTTCTCCCAGCTTTTACATATGGTGGAACATCTTTCTGGATCAATGAACCTCCTGCAACAAATGCATACTGTCCAATTTTTACAAACTGGTGTACAGCACACATACCTCCCAAAATGGCAAAATCACCCATGGTAACATGTCCAGCCATTTGGGTATTGTTGCTCATGATACAATTGTCTCCAACAATGCAATCATGGGCAATGTGACTGTACGCCATAATTAAACAGTTCTTTCCAACCACCGTTTTCCATCTGTCTTTTGTTCCTCTATGAATGGTTACAAACTCACGAATGGTGGTATTGTCGCCAATTTCTACACTGGTCACTTCACCTTCAAATTTAAGGTCTTGTGGGGAAGCTGAAATGACCGCTCCTGGGAAAATACGACAGTTTTTACCTATACGAGCTCCATCCATGATGGTTACATTGCTTCCAATCCAGGTTCCTTCTCCAATTTCTACATTCTGATGAATGACTGAAAATGGATCGATCTTGACGTTGGTAGCTATGCGAGCATTGTGGTGGATATACGTATGTGGATGAATCATTTTTACAGAATTTTTAATTAGAGCCTTTCTCTCTTTACCAATTGAGCCATCAACACCGCTTCTGTGGCAATTTTATTGCCTACATACACAGTGCCGTGCATTTCACACAATCCCCTTCTGATGGGCCCAACCAATTCCAATTTAAGAAGCATGGTATCTCCGGGAATTACTTTTTGCTTGAATTTACAATTATCTATTTTCACGAAATAAGTATCATATTCTCCAGGAGGAAGTGCATTGATTGCTAAAATTCCACCTGTTTGAGCGAGCGCTTCAATCTGCAAAACCCCTGGCATGATTGGATTTCCTGGGAAATGTCCTGCAAAAAAGTTCTCATTGAACGTTACATTTTTCAAACCTACAATATGTGTGTCTGAAAGTTCAATCACCTTATCTACCAACAGGAAAGGATACCTGTGTGGTAATTTCTTTTCAATTTGCTGTGTGTTGTATACAGGTTGTTGATTTGGGTCATAAACTGGCACGTTTTTAACATGCTTGTTCTTCTTGATATAGTTCTTGATCAATTTCGCAAACTCTACATTGGAGAAATGTCCGGGTCGGTTTGCTATAATATGAGCCTTGATGGGGTAACCTATGAGGGCTAAATCTCCAATGACATCAAGAAGCTTATGCCTGGCAGGTTCATTGGGAAAACGCAGCTCAAGATTATTTAAATACCCGCCACTTTTAATCTCAATGGTATCTTTTTTGAAAATTTTTGCCAGGCGATTCATTTCCTCTGTACCTACTGGTCTGTCAACCACAACAATTGCATTGTTTATATCCCCTCCTTTAATCAGGTTATTTGCTAAAAGAGCTTCCAGTTCATGTAGAAAACAGAAGGTTCTGCAAGGGGCAATTTCAGATCTGAATTCTGAAATTGACTTCAAGCCGGCATGTTGGGTTCCTAAAACCGGACTATTGAAATCAATGAGGGTAGTGATTTTGTATTCTACAGCTGGCATAGCTACCATCTCAACACGCTTTCCTTCATGATAATATGAAATGTTGGTGTCAATGGTATACCATTGCTTTGCAGCTTCCTGCTCATCTACTCCAGCTTCTTCAATGATTTCTACAAATGGCTGAGAACTTCCATCAATGATCGGAATCTCAGGTCCATTGATGTCAATTTGGCAATTATCTACACCCATACCTACCAATGCGGCCAGAATATGTTCTACAGTACTGATTTTAGCTCCATTGTCTTCCAAGGTGGTACCTCTGGAAGTATCTGTTACCAAATCACAATCTGCCTTGATGATTGGCTGTCCGGGAAGGTCAATTCGCTTGAATTGAATGCCATGTCCAGGGTTGGCTGGGTGAAGGATCATATCCACCAAAATGCCAGTATGCAATCCGGTCCCTGAAATACTGATGGAATTCTTGAGCGTATGCTGTTTGTCTGGGTTGAATTTTTCGGTCATCGCTATTGAATTGGCTGCAAAGATAAGCCATTTTTTACAGGTCTAAAGGATTGGCTGAGTATGCTTTATGAACTACTGCTTATTTCATCTCTTTCTTTGAGCAATGCTATCAGCAAGTTTTCCAGCTCATTGATTTTCTTTTCCAGATCAGGGAGCCGGCGCAACACCGCCTGAGACCTCATCGAAGCCGTATAATCATGTGCAGGTGTTCCATTTAAGGTTGTATTGGGAATTCTCACTGTTTTGGTAATTCCGCTCTGAGCTCCAACCTTGGTTCCATCTGCAACGCTGATATGTCCTGCAACACCTACTTGTCCGCCCACCATCACCCGCTTTCCAATTTTTGTGCTACCGCTGATTCCAGTTTGGGCAGCAATGACACTGTGTTCTCCTACTTCTGTATTATGGGCAATTTGAATGAGGTTATCGAGTTTTGTCCCTTGTCTGATGATGGTTGAACCCATGGTAGCGCGATCAATACAGGTATTGGCTCCGATTTCCACATCATCTTCAATCACCACATTGCCCATCTGTGGTACTTTTTGATAGGTGCCATCTGCCTGTGGTGCAAATCCAAATCCATCGCTTCCAATCACAACTCCTGCATGCAGCGTAACATTGTTCCCAATAACACAGTCGTGATAAATTTTTACTCCAGGAAAAACAATGGACCCTTTTCCGATCCTGGAATTTCTACCCAAATATACCTGGGGGTGTATCTTGGATCCATCTTCTACAATTGCACCTTCTCCGATATAAGCAAACGCCCCAACAAAAACATTGTTTCCAATAGAAGCAGTTGAATGAATAAATGAAGGCTCTTCAATACCACTGAGTTGCTGTGATACCATTTGTTGATAAAACTGCATTAAAGAGGCAAACGAGCTGTAAGGATCTTTGACTCTGATCAATGTCCCAAAAACAGGTTGTTTCAATTGTAATTCTGAACCTACAATGATGATTCCAGCTTTTGTTGTATAGAGGTACTCTTCATATTTGGGATTGGCCAAAAACGCAAGATCATTTTCAGATGCCTCCTCAATTTTAGCAAAAGACGACACATTCCTATCCAACTTTCCTTCTATAGAACCGGCAACCAATTGCGCTATTTGCTGTACTGAAAACTGCATATTTTAATATTTCATCCTCGTTTATTGTAACTCAATGCTTCCCAAGGATGTACTTTTAGGTTAGACTGCGGTAATCAGCCTGGGTAAAAACAAATGTAAAATTTTTTTACTGGACGGGATAGGTTTTGATGGATAAGTGGTGAGTCCACCTGTGAAATATCTCTTACCCTGCCATCCTTAAACAACAGGTTGATTCTTTCATTGTTGGGGTCATAAAGCGAATTTTCTGCCTCTCCAGTGAAAACCAGAAAAGATGCATCCTCTTGGTCAATTCCTTGTGTAGCAGCAATCTTGGCCCTTTTTTCATGCAATTCCTCCATGGTGATAGGCTCATTTTGTAACCTGAGTTTGAAAAGCTTCCTGCTCAAAATGGTGTTGCAAAGCGTTGATAACACAGTATCTTCATGATGTTTCCATTTTTTGATGGATGAAATAACATCACTATCATCCAATTCACAAAACATTTCCAAGTGCTTTCTTTCAAATGCTTTTATTTCTCCAAACATTAATTTGCTGAGTACATCACCTTGGTCTATTCCTTTTACCCCCTTATTGTATAACCACTTTGCCCTTTCCAATATCTTGACCAAAGTCATCTCGGCACTGAGTACAGCTTTATGTTGGTATACTTGCCAATACATCAAACGCCTTGAAACCAGAAACTCCTCGATGGTATAAATTCCTTTTTCTTCCACCATCAATTCTCCTTCATGTATGGTAAGCATCTTTAATATCCTGTCATAACCAATCATCCCTTCACTAACACCAGAAAAGAAGCTGTCCCTGGTAAGATAATCCATCCTGTCTACATCCAATTGCCCACTGATCAGCTGATGAAGAAACCTTTTTGGGTAAACATTCTTGAATATATCAATGGCCATGGTGAGCTTGCCCTCCATTTCCTGGTTCAACTCGTTCATGATCATGAGCGATAAGGTTTCATGCTCCAAATCTTCTACCAACATGGATTCCAATGCATGTGAAAATGGACCATGCCCAACATCATGCAGAATGATGGCAATTTTAGCGGCCTGCTCTTCTTCTTTTGTAATCTCAAATCCTTTTGTTCTTAATTCATACAAGGCATTGTGCATTAAGTGATAAGCACCTAAGGCATGGTGAAATCTTGAATGAACTGCTCCTGGATAAACCAAGTAAGACATGGCCATTTGACTGATCCTGCGTAAACGTTGAAACCAAGGATGGCTGATTACTTGGTGTATCAGTGGGTCGTCGATGGTTATAAAACCATATACAGGGTCATTGATGATCTTTCTAAATGGCATGGGCTGGTGGATGTTTGGTGCAAAGGTAGGATGATGAAACTCCTTTCAATGGGTTAATTATCTTTTTTACATGTTTTAATCGCTTTTTTTAATAGATGCAACACTTTATTGGATATGAAAACTTTACTTATTCTAAAGGGTTTTCTCATTTCCATAAAAAATGATTATTCACAAATCCGTTGTAAAATGTAGACAACTAATTGCTTGAACATGAGTACTGCTCTTGGGCATCATGTAAATTTGTAAAAACAACTCCGCGAATGAAAATCCGATATACTTCTTCCACACTTGAAAAGATCGAAAAGATCATTTCCGAGTCGGGTTATATTATACGGTACGAAAGAGGAACTTTTCAAAGTGGCTACTGTATCCTTGAATCAAAAAAGGTTGTAGTGCTTAACAAGTTTCTACAAACAGAAGGAAGAATTAATACGTTGCTTGATTTGATTACAGTTCTTCATATCGAAGCAGACCATCTGAGTGTTGATAGCAGAAAGATGTTTGAAGAATTAAGGGAAAAGCCTGATTTGGCTGCTTAAAAAACTACTTGTTAAATTTTCGGCATTGTCCATCACCATAGAGTTTCTCGGTACCGGAACCAGCAGTGGCGTTCCCATGATTGCATGCAATTGTCATGTTTGTCTTTCCCAAAACAACAAAGATAAACGACTCAGGAGCAGTGTGCTGATCCGTACAGGATCTTCAGCTGTTGTAATTGACACAACACCGGATTTTCGTTATCAAATGTTGAGGGCCAACGTTCACCATCTGGATGCAGCTGTTTTTACCCACGAGCATAAGGATCATATTGCTGGGCTTGATGATATCAAAGCATTTAATTTCTTATTGCAGAAGCCCATTCATCTATTTGCAAGCAATGAAACTGCAGCAGCACTAAAACGTGATTTTTATTATGCATTTGCAGATAATAAATATCCAGGCGTGCCCGAACTGAATTTACAAGTGATTGGCGACAAGCCTTTTGAAGTAGCGCAAATGCAATTTACCCCCATTCAGGTAAAACATCTTCATATGCCAGTCTTGGGTTACAGAGTAGGAAATTTTACATATATCACAGATGCAAATTTTATTGCAGAAGAAGAAAAGAAAAAGATACTTGGTTCTGAAGTGCTGGTACTCAATGCACTCAGAATGGAAAAACATATTTCACATTTTACATTGCAGGAAGCAATTGATCTTGCTACGGAATTAAATATCCCCAAAACTTACTTCACACATATCAGCCACCAACTTGGTTTGCATGTTGAAGTTGAAAAAAGTCTGCCCAAAGGCATGCATTTGGCGTATGACGGACTCGTAATTGAAGTGAAAAACACCTAAGAATGATGATGATTTTCACTTGATTTCAATTCGCCAGGAAACTAGTTTTGTTTCCATGAAAAAAATAATTGACACTTTATTAAGCTTTTCAAAAAAGGAAAGGTGGGGGATTTTTGTTTTATGTTCAATTTGCCTGTTTGCATGGTATATACCTGTATTTCTTTCTACACCCACTCTTCAATCAGACGAATTGGAAGTTCAGATGATTGATCTGGAAATGAAGAGAAACAAAATCATTTTATTGCATAAGCCTTTTAGAGCCTCATCCTATAGAAAATATTGGATGATGAAACATCCCACTTCTGACATTGAACCAGCCGTACTTTTTGACTTTGATCCCAATAAAATTTCTAAAGAAGAATGGATGAAGTTGGGTGTTCAAGAGCGCATGGCAAATGGTATCACAAAGTATATCGACAAAGGGGGGCGATTCAGAAAAAAGGAAGATCTTAAAAGAATATATGGAATGACTGATGATCTATATATTAAATTGGCCCCACATGTATTGTTAGAGCAGGCTGAAAACAAAACGGATGCATTGGTTAAAAAACAAAATGCCTCAAAACAAATTGACTTAAACATGGCAGATAGCATTGATCTGATTGCTTTGCCAGGTATAGGAGAAAAGCTTTCTTCACGTATTATCAGATTCAGAGAAAAGTTAGGAGGATTTCTTGATGTTGCTCAACTTAAAGAAGTATATGGAATTGACACAACTCTGCTTTCTTCATTACGCGCCAGCTTTCAAATTATGCATCCATTGGAGGTAAAAAGAATCAAGATAAATGAAGTAATGTTGGATGATCTTAAGAAACATCCTTATGCGGGTTATGTTAATGCAAAACTGATTATTGCTTATCGCACTGCACATGGAAGAATTCAAAATGCAGATGAATTATTGTCAATAAGTGAAATCGAAAAAAATAAAATTGAAAAAATAATACCGTACTTGATTTTTTGAGGTTAATCTAAAAAATCATCTTCCTGTTTTTTGGGGGCATATTTATCAAACATCTTATCTATGGCACCACTAAATACCGGAAGTTTTTTTTTCGCAAAATCTTTGATGATATTGATTGCATGAAGGGCTTGTTCTTCTGAAAGTCCAACTTCCTTCATTAGTTTTTCGATTAGTTCTTTCATGGTAAGAAACTATGCCACTTTTAGCATACCCATTTTAACATGATCAAACTTGTCTCTTGCATAAGCAATGGTCAAGGTAAATTCTTTGATATCGGTTGATGGCAATTCAAACATAGCATCGGTCAGGATGCTTTCACAAATAGATCTTAATCCACGTGCTCCCAATTTATATTCCATGGCCTTCTCTACCATGAAGTCCAACACTTCTTCTTCAATCTTTAATTCAATATTTTCGAGATCAAAAAGTTTGTTGTATTGTTTTACCAGTGCATTCTTTGGCTGAGTCAGAATCGCCCTGAGTGTCTCCTTGTCAAGAGGATTCAAATAGGTAACTACCGGCAACCTTCCAAGCAATTCAGGAATCAACCCAAAGGTTTTCAGATCCTGTGCATTTACATATTTCAGGAGATTGTTCTTCATGTCATCTTGCAGTTGCTTATTGACATTGAAACCTATTGAATTTGTATTCACCCGTCTGGCTATGATTTTATCAACCCCATCAAATGCTCCACCACAAATGAATAGGATGTTCTGGGTATTTACTTTAATTAATTTTTGGTCTGGATGTTTTCTTCCTCCTTGGGGTGGCACCAATACTTCTGTGCCTTCCAATAATTTGAGTAAACCTTGTTGAACACCTTCGCCGCTGACATCACGGGTTATGGAAGGGTTATCACTTTTACGTGCAATTTTATCAATTTCGTCGATGTATACAATGCCTTTCTCTGCAGCATCCACATCATAATTACACACCTGTAATAATCTTGTGAGTATGCTTTCAACATCTTCACCTACGTAACCGGCTTCTGTAAATACAGTGGCATCAACAATAGCGAAAGGCACATTCAATAATTTGGCAATGGTCTTAGCCAACAATGTTTTGCCTGTTCCGGTTTCACCCACCATGATCACATTGCTCTTCTCAATTTCAACATCATCCTCTGTCTTTTCCTTTTTGGACTTAACTTGTGTATTATTTTGTTGAAGTCTTTTGTAGTGATTGTAAACTCCAACTGATAGAATCTTCTTAGCTTCATCCTGTCCTATCACATATTCATCCAAATGTTGCTTTAACTCAACCGGTTTTTTTACAGTAAGTTTATATCCACTTTTGGATTCTGTTTTTGCATTAACTTCTTGATCTACGATATCTACTGCATGTGAAACACAGCCTTCACAGATATGCCCTTCCTGTCCTGCAATGAGGATTTTGACTTCATCTCTGCTTCTTCCACAGAATGAACAATGCAGTGTTGTTTTTGCCATGTTTGCTATTTCTAATTAGAGAGCCTTAAAATCCTTACTAACTTATAACTTATTCAGAACACCATCAACAATGCCGTATTTAACTGATTCTTCCGCATCCATCCAATAATCACGATCAAAATCACTCATTACTTTCTCAAACGTTTGTCCGCAATTGTCTGCAAGAATCTGTGCACCCAATGCCTTGATTTTTCTGATTTGCTCAGCCATGATCTCAAGATCTGCTGATGTTCCTTGTCCACCACCCGATGGTTGATGAATCATTACTTCACCATGCGGGAAAATAAATCTTCTTCCTTTTTCACCCCCACTGAGCAGGATGGAACCCATAGAGGCGGCCATTCCCATGCATATTGTTGATACAGGCGAAGAGATCATTTGCATGGTGTCATAAATCACCATTCCACTGGTTACTACACCACCTGGACTATTGATGTAAAATTTGATTTCTTTTCCAGGGTCTGTTGCTTCAAGAAACATCAACCTTGCAGTAATGTCCTTGGCAGAACGGTCATCTACCGGTCCCCATAAAAAGATTTTTCTTTCTTCAATGAATTTTTTGTCGAAACGGGCACCAGAAACCATTGATTCCATCATGTTTCCATTTTCCTTTGGCTCAGCCTCTTCGTCCATTCTAAATGCCTTGCTATGTGTATTTTGAAAATTCATGTGTCAGCTTTTTTAGTCTTTCTTTTGTTTTTTTGGATTGAGAAGCAATACCTCATCTACCAAACCATATTCTTTGGCTTCAAGGGCAGTCATCCAGAAATCCCTGTCAAAATCCTTGGCAATCTTATCTACAGGCTGTCCGCTGTGCACTGAAACCACTTCATACAATTCTTGTTTCAATTTTTTTACTTGTGCAACTGTAATTTCTATATCAGATGCTTGTCCGCCCGCACCTGCGCTTGGCTGATGCATCATGATGCGAGAATGCTTCAAAGCAGTTCTTTTGCCTTCTGTACCCGCGCACATCAACACTGCTGCCATACTGGCGGCAACACCAATACAAATGGTGGCAACATCCGGACTTACATATTGCATAGTGTCATAAACACCCAATCCTGAATGAACGGATCCTCCAGGGCTGTT
>CANFHO010000064.1 GCA_947447005.1 Chitinophagaceae bacterium | reverse complement strand
TACCGAACAGAGAAGTTAAGTCCCTTATGGCCGATGGTACTGGGTTGCGGCCCGGGAGAGTAGGTAGGTGCCATATTTTTTGAACCCTGATCTTTTGATCAGGGTTTTTTTTTGACCTTTTTTTAAGATGAGGTAGCTTTAAATTCCCATAATCTTTACTTACATGAAATTATTTTCAATTTTTCCTTTTTTTATTTATTCGTTTTTCCTAAATATAGCTTCATCTGAACACAAGAATGTACATGTAAAAGAAATTATCATTCACGGCATTACACAGGGCACCACCTATTCAATTAAATACCTGGCCAATGATTCAATCGTTCATTCAAATCAAATTGATAGTATTTTACAAGTAATTGACTCTTCTCTCTCTTTATATAAACCATATTCTATTATATCCAGATTTAATTCTTCGATTAAATGTCTTTCTGTTGATGCACATCTTTCAAATGTTATAACTGCTGCTAATATCATTTCTGAGTCTTCTAATGGGCTCTTTGATATTACCTGTAAACCTATATCTGAACTTTGGGGATTTGGCACTTTAAAAAAATCAGTACTACAAAAACCAGATTCCACCTCTATACAAAATATACTCCGATTTGTTGGGTACAAAAATGTAGTCCTAAATAAATGCAGACTCTGTAAATCCAATTTGAATATAAAATTAGATTGTGATGGTATTGCACAAGGTTATACAGTTGATGTTATCGCTGAATTTTTAGTTTCGAATCAGATTTCAAATTTTATTGTTGAAGTAGGTGGGGAGATCAGAACTTCTGGAAAAAATATACATAACGTATATTGGTCTGTAGGTATTGAAGACCCTTCTTACGCATTTCAAGATAATTTCCTGGTTAAGCATAAAGTTCAACTCGTAAATGCCGCAATCACAACTTCAGGGAACTATAGAAAATTCAAGCAATATGGCAATGAATATTTCAGCCATATCATTAATCCCCAAACGGGATATCCTGTGAATAATGGAATTGTATCGGTTTCTGTAATTGCTAATAATGCAACGATGGCTGATGGTTGGGACAACGCTTTTATGCTAATGGGTGTAAACAATGCAATTTCAAAAGCTGATTCACTCCATCAAATTGGGCTATATATCTTGTATCTGGATAATTCAGGAAATTTGATGGATACATGTAATAATCTTTTCAAAAATTCCTTACACTGATCTTAAGGCACATCATGTCCAATTGCAGCTCTTAAAAGCATATGCCATTCCTCTCTGGTTAAATTAATTTTAATTGCATCTTTAGCCGCCTTTAACCTTTCAATTTTGGTAGTTCCCAATACTGGAATGATATTTGCTGGATGTTTCATGAGCCAAGAAAGTAAAATTTGATCAAAGCTTGCATTGTATTTTTCACCTAAAATGGATGACATAGCTAATATTCTCCTGCTCCTTTCATCATCTTCTGCCACCTGTAACTTACCTGCAGCGAGTGGTGACCATGCCTGTGCTTTAATTCCTGTTTTTATACAATAATCTGTAGTTCCATCATAAAATGATTTTGTATTTAAAATACTTGCCTCAAATTGATTTACTTCAATATTAAAATTTTCTTTTAATAAGGAAACTTGGGAAACACTGAAATTAGACACTCCAAAATGTAAAACCTTGCCACTTTGTTTTAAAATATGGAAGGCCTCTGCAATTTCTTCTGGATCCATTAATGGATCTGGCCTGTGGATTAATAGTAAATCTAAATAATCAGTGGATAGATTATCCAAAGATTGGTCGACCGAAGCTAAAATATGTGTTTTGGAAGTATTATAATATTTGATACGATGCAATGGTCTATTGGGCGTAACCAGACAAATTCCACACTTAGTTATTAGCTGAATTTTTGGGCGAATACTCTTGTCATATTTTAAGGCATCTCCAAATTCAGCTTCAGTTGTATAATGACCATATATGTCCGCATGGTCAAAAGTTGTTATTTCATTATCTAAACAACACTTGATATGACTCAGGTATTCTTGAGTGCTCATCCCAACACCCCATTTGCCAAGATTCATACATCCGGCAATAATATTTGATGTGATCATCTATCCCAACTTCTTCCTTGCCCACCTCTAAATTCTCTATTTCCGCCTCCGCTTCTATTATTACCACCTCTGAATCCACCACCACCAAAACCTTGTTTTTGAGGTGGTTTTGCTTCATTTACAATCAATTTTCTACCCATCACTTCTGATTCATGTAATTCAGCAATTGCTTTCAATGCTGCTTCATCATTTCCCATTTCTACAAAGCCAAATCCTTTACTTCTTCCACTTTCCCTATCCATAATGATTTTTGCAGAGCCAACTTCTCCATAAGGAGTAAATAAATTTGCAAGATCTTCATCTTTTAGATTGAAATTCATATTGCCTACATAAATGTTCATAAATCCAGATTTTAGTTATTTTTTAGTTTTAAGTAACAGAAGCCATCAATAAACTGAAAGTTCTTTTTTAAAGTTAAGTGAATTTATGAATGACTTCATCTAATTTTAAGGTGTTTTTGCTAAAAATCAGTAAAAATAAACCTCAATCAAGTCGATAAACATCATTTCTGAAATTTACTCTTCCATTTTCTGCTACAAAGGCGGTCATATAACATACCAGAATAATGACTTTTTCATTCAACTTAACATATACTTCCTTTTTCTTTTCGAGTGTTTTTAATATATCTTCCCTACTCCAGGAATTAGGCTGACTTTTTAATAAATAATCTGCTAAATCCATAGGCTTTGCAATTCTGATGCACCCATGGCTAAACATCCTTGTTTCCCGGGTAAAAAGATTTTTATTGGGAGTGTCGTGAAGATATATATTGTATGGATTGGGAAAAATAAATTTTATACGTCCTAATGCATTTTTTTCTCCCGGTTTTTGTCTTAAATGATCTCCAGCCCACTCCATATCATTCTTGGTCAAATACTGAGAATCTTTCTTCATTGCAGGAAGAATTTCCTTGGCCATGATACTTCTGGGGATATTCCAATATGGATTGAAAACCACATATTCAATAGAGCTATATATACCCAATGTTTTTGTATTTTTCTTTCCTATGATGATTTTGGATTGCAAAACCAATGAATCATGGTCATATACCTTTAATTCATAGTCTGGTATATTAACTATTACATGCTTACTCTGAAGATTTGGAAGCAATGCCGCTCTTTGTAAATTTTTTTTTATTTTCTTAATTCTTTCTGATATGGGAATATTAATAGCCATTTTGAACTTTTTCCCTACAACTCCATCCACCGGCAGGCCGTTGTCAAACTGAAATTCTTTTATTGATTCTTTTATGTTTGATATTGAAAATAATAATTGAAGTGTATCAGATATATAACCTAAAAGGCATAATTTTTTTGCAATGGCATTGATGATCTTACTTGAGTCTTTAGATTGGAAATTTATGATTGAGGAACTGTCGAATGTGGCACTTTTTTCATATTCTAATAGCTTTGCCTTTAATAAATAATATTGAGGGATTGTATCTAACTCAATTAAATTATGACGTATTTCCGCTTTGGGTATATAGTAGCTTAATAAAAGAGGAATTGAGACAAATACATGTTGGAAAGAATGCATGTATAAATGTATCGGTAGATTACTTTCATTCAAATGACGAATTAATACAATTCTACCAGCATATACCAAAGGGCAAAAAAAAGCCCTCCAAATGGAGGGCTTTGATATGAGTTGTAGAAAATTTATTCTGAAACTATCTCTAGTGAAAGATCTGTTTCGTTGCCATTGCCAAAATCAACTTTGGCGGTATAGGTTCCGAGTTCTTTGATCTCATCATTTAAGCTGATACGACGACGATCGATTTCATAACCTTTTTGCTCTCTGATTGCTTTTGCAATCTGAACAGTTGTTACACTACCGAAAATCTTACCAGAAGTTCCAGTCTTTGCTCCAATCTTCAAGGCGCCATCCTGAAGGGCAGCAATAACCTTGTTGATTTCAGCAAGCATTTTCTCTTCTTTCTTTTTCAATTGTTTCAGACGCTCTTCCAACTGCTTAAGGTTGCTAGGAGAAGCTTCAACTGCCATTTTCTGAGGAATCAGGAAGTTACGAGCATAACCGTTTTTCACAGTTACAACTTCATTTGAACCACCAAGGTTGTTAACGTCTTGAATTAGAATGATTTGCATTTTCTTTTTTTTAAAAGTTTTACCAACTCCAATTCCAACTTAATGGAACTGTCTCACCAAAAGGGTGATTAGGTTGAAGGTTCTACTTCAACAAGTCTGTAACATAAGGCAACAATGCCATTTGACGGGCGCGTTTGATGGCTTCAGAAACCTTACGTTGATATTTCAGGGAGTTTCCTGTAATACGGCGAGGTAACATTTTACCTTGCTCATTCAGGAACTTCTTAAGAAATTCTGCATCCTTATAGTCAATGTAACGAATGCCATACTTCTTAAAGCGACAGAATTTCTTCCTTGGCTTTTCAGTTTTAATGGCCGTTAGGTACTTGATATCATTAGCTTTTGCCATGGTATTAACCCTCCACTGCTTTTTCGGTTCCTGTAGATACACCACTTCTCTTTTTAGTGTTATACTCGACGGCGTACTTATCGAGTTTAATAACAATGTGACGGAGAACCTGCTCGTCACGCAGTAGCTGAATCTTCAGCTTTTCATTAATGTCGGTTGGCGCTACATATTCCATAACCCAGTAGATACCAGTGGTCTTCTTCTGGATGGGGTAGGCCAGTGATTTTAATCCCCAGGGGTTGCTATGTACGATTTCACCGCTGTTAGCTTTGATGAAATCAACAAATTTTTTCTGAGCGGCTTTGAATTCGTCCTCGCTCAAAACTGGAGTAAAAATCACCATCAATTCATAATTTTGCATAATTGCCTTTGTTTCGTGATTTGATAATGGAGCGCGAAGGTAAGTCATTTAAGGTTTTCAGTTTCATTTTTTCTGTTTTTTTTGTCATTCTTGTGCGGTTTTTTTTGTTTTGTCTGTGTCAACCTGTCAGACTGCATAAAATGGCACTTATTTTGACTTGCAGAAGAAAAAATTATCATATGCAAAAGGGACAAATTCGTGTTCAGACGGAGAACATCTTTCCGATCATTAAGAAATTCCTTTATAGTGACCATGACATTTTCTTGAGGGAATTGATTGCAAATGCAGTTGACGCCACCCAAAAACTCAAAACATATGCTTCCAATGGTGAAGCAAAAGGGGAATTGGGAGAATTACGCATTGATGTGGTACTGAATAAGGAAGAAAAAACGTTAACCATCTCAGATAGAGGAATTGGTATGACAGGCGAAGAAGTTGATAAATATATCAATCAGGTGGCTTTTTCGAGTGCTGAGGAATTTTTGGAAAAGTACAAAGGGCAAAATGAAGCGAATATAATTGGACATTTTGGACTTGGTTTTTACAGTGGATTCATGGTAAGCCAGAAGGTTGAATTACACACCCTCTCATACAAAGATGCATCTGAAGCCGTTGTTTGGGAATGTGATGGCAGTCCTGAATTTACTTTACAACCAAAGGAAAAGAAGGAGAGGGGAACATCCATTACGCTGTATATCAATGAAGAAAGTGAGGAATTTTTGGATGAATTCAGAATAAAAAATATTCTGGAAAAATTCTGTAAATTTCTACCGGTACCGATTTTCTTTGAAGACAAGCAGATCAATATCACCAATCCAGCCTGGGTAAGAAAACCTGCAGAATTGGAAAACAAGGATTATGAAGAATTTTATAAATCATTGTATCCATTTAACGAAACGCCTCTTTTTTGGATTCACCTCAACGTTGATTATCCTTTTACCCTGACAGGAATTTTGTTCTTCCCAAAAATTAAGCAGTCTTATGAAATTCAGAAGGATAAAATTCAATTATACAGTAATCAGGTATTCGTAACTGATGAAGTAAAAGATATTGTTCCCGAATTCCTAATGTTATTGCAGGGGGTGATTGATTCACCTGATATTCCATTGAATGTAAGCCGCAGCTATCTGCAAGGGGATCCAAATGTAAAAAAGATCAACAATCATATCACCAAAAAGGTGGCTGATAAATTAGATGAAATTTTCAGAAATGACCGTAAGGAATATGAAGCCAAGTGGGACAGTCTAGGCCTCTTCGTTAAATACGGAATGATTACGGATGAAAAATTCCGTGAAAAGGCTGACAAGTTTCATCTAATGCAAGATGCATCTTCAGAAATTTTCTATACCATTGAAGAGTATAGGATGGCTGCAGAAACTTTACAAAAAAATAAAGATGGTAAGCTGGTGGTTTTGTATACTACAGACATCATCCAGCAGGATGCATATATAAAAGCGGCAGAGGCAAAAGGATACAAAGTTGTGAAAATGGATACCCTGGTTGATGCATCTTTCATAGGACAAATTGAATCCAAGTGGGAAAATGTACAATTTACAAGAGTCGATTCTGATATTACTGATAATCTTATTGATAAACAAGAAGACAGTAAATCTGTTCTTTCTTCCAAAGATGAAGAAACGCTTAAAGCCTTGTTTGAACTTAAAGTCCCTGAATTGACCGTAAATGTTGAAATAAAAGGCTTGAGTACAGAAGCTCCGCCTGTTGTTGCAACAAGGCCTGAATTCATGAGGAGGATGAAGGATATGGCAGCAATGAGTGGACCTATGGGAAGCTTCTATGCAAATATGCCCGATGAGGTATTGCTGACAGTAAATGGAAACCATCCAATTTACAATGGAATACTTTCTTCAAGTGAAAAGGAAATACAGTCAAAGCAAGTTAGGAATTTGGCAGACCTCGCATTATTGTCTCAAGGAATGCTAAAAGGGAGTCATCTGACCGACTTTATCCAGCGAAGTATAGAATTGATGAAATAATCTGAAAAGGTTCCTGAAAAGGAACCTTTTTTATTTGGATGCTTTGAGATCAATAACTTTTAATTGTAGGCTTGTTTGATCCAAGTAGGTGTTTTCCTCTAAATGAAAAACCAGATCAAGGGTACTGTTTTGCGCAATCAATTTAAATTTTTCTGCTAGATTGAAACCTATTCCTGAGAATCTTTTGCCATTTTGTTCTACAACGAATCTGACATGATTTTCTTTTACGATTTTACATCCAACATTTGTAACACCTTTTACCATGAAAAGAGGTTTTGGGTTTTCCGGCCCAAAAGGCTCCATTTGATCCAGGATTTTTAAAAAAGATGATGTGAGGTCTGAAAGTTTTACATCTGCATCTATTTGAATAATAGGAATGAAATCTGCTTCAGTTAGGGTGGAACTTACGGCCAACTCAAATCTGTTTTTAAATTCTTCCAGGTTCTCAGGGAGTAGTGTCATCCCCGCTGCAAAATAGTGGCCACCATATCCTATCAAAAGATCGTCGCATTTTTCAAGTCCATCATGGATATTGAATCCGGCAATACTTCTCGCACTACCTGCAATCATGTCTCCGCTTTTTGTGAAAATAATAGTTGGTTTATAAAACCTCTCCAATAGTCTACTGGCAACAATTCCAATCACTCCTTTATGCCACTCAGGACTATACAGAACGATTGATTTTTTGGATGCTTCAATCATGTTATTCTCTAACATTGAGATGGCCTCCACTGTAATCATTGTATCGGCTTCTTTCCTAGAGTTATTGTCTGTTTGCAAGAGTGATGCTATATGCAAAGCGTTTTCAAAATCTTTTTCAATAAATAACGAAACTGCTTTTTTTGCGTCATCCATTCTACCAGCAGCATTGATTCTGGGGCCGATTAAAAATCCTAAACTTGTAATATTGATTTGGCCGGTAATCTTGCTGAGTTGAATCAATGCTTTTATACCTGTTGAGGGAGCGCTATTAACTTGTTTCAATCCGAAAAAAGTCATTACCCTGTTTTCTCCAGTGATAGGAACAATATCTGCAGCTATGGCTGTTGCAACCAATTCCAAATATGGCTCATAGAGATCAGTATCTAGATTTAGTTCATCCGCAAGAGCAGAGATGAGTTTATATCCCACACCACAACCACAAAGTTCTTTGTAAGGGTATGGGCAATCTTTCTGTTTTGCATTTAAAATCGCATATGCATCTGGTATCACATCTCCGGGAAGATGATGATCACATATAATAGTGTCAATACCATGTTCTTTTGCAATTCCAATTAAATCGACTGATTTTATACCACAATCGAGTGTGATTAGTAATGAAATATCATTTTCAATGGCATATTCAATTCCTGTATGCGAAAGTCCATATCCTTCTTTATATCTATTCGGGATATAAAATGAGATATTCTCTTGGGTGTAAATTTTTGATAGGAAATCATACATGATGGCAACTGATGTTGTACCATCTACATCATAATCGCCGTAAATAAGAATTTTTTCGTTTTTCTCGATGGCAAGTAAAATGCGTGTAACTGCTCTCTCCATATCTTTCATAAGGAGGGGGGGATGCAGCATGGAAATATTAGGTCTGAAAAAATCTTTTGCTTTATTGTAATCATCGATACCCCTGCTAACAAGCATGTTGCAAATAACAGGATTGATCTTCAATTGTTCATGCAGTTGTGCGGAGGTAGTAGGAGAGGCCTCAATGATTTTCCAGTTTTTTTCTTTTTGCAAGAGGCTTATTTTTTTCTTTCTGTCGTGTATCTAACGAGTTCTATTAATGCTTCTTTTGCATCTGATTCAGGGAAACTGGCAAGAATATTCAAAGCAAGTTGCTTATAATGCTCCATTTTTTCTTCAGTATATTTTATTCCACCGGCCAATTTCACTTGTTCAATCACTTTATCAATATCGGCTCTTGACTTATTTTTGTTTTTGATGATGTAAATTAATTCTCTTTTGGTTTTAGAATCAACTTTTTCAAGGGTGAAAATCAACGGCAAAGTGAGTTTTTTTTCACGGATATCATTGCCTGTGGGCTTCCCGATATCAGCATTTCCATAGTCGAAAAGGTCATCTTTAATTTGAAATGCAATACCGGTGGCTTCTCCAAAAGCACGTAATTTTTCAGTCAATTCATCATCTTGACTTGCGGAATAGGCTCCGGAAGCACATGCAGATGCCAGTAATGAGGCTGTTTTATTTCGAATGATCGTGAAATAGTCGTCTTCTTTGATATTAAGCAAACGCGACTTCTCCATTTGAAGTAATTCACCTTCACTCATTTTTTTTACTGCATCAGAAAGAATGGAGAGGGTTTTGTAGTCATTGTTTTCAAGCGACAAAAGCAATCCTTTTGCCAAAAGATAATCACCTACCAGAACGGATGCCTTATTTTTCCAGAGGGCATAAACCGAAAAAAAACCCCGCCGTTCTGCTGCTTCATCAACTACATCATCGTGAACAAGCGTAGCTGTATGCAATAATTCGACCAATGACGCTGCCCTGTAAGTCCTTTCATTGATACCCCCACATAATTTTGCAGATAGCATCACAAACATTGGGCGAAGTTGTTTCCCTTTGGTTTTGACAATATATTTAAGAATTCTGTCAAGTAAGGGCACATTGCTTTTGACTGCTTCTCTAAAAAGCACCTCAAATTGGTTGATTTCAGACTGAATTATGTCTACAGATTTGTTCATTGAATGGCCTGCGAACTTAAGCAAATTTCTGCAGAGGTATGATTAAAATATATTGATTTCAGGTTCTGTCAAAGTAGAAAAATAAAAAAAACAGGTGGTTTTGGCAATAAAAATCCATATTTTCTGTTTTTTTAATCATTATTTTTGAATATTATTTGTTTGAAAATTAAAACTTTAACGTTAGTTTTGTCCGACCTTAGAATAAACTTAGGAACACGTATCTTAAATAAACATTAACACTATGGCAAGCAAAAGGCATCTTTTGGTAATTTGTTTATTAGCGTTTGTAACTGTTGCAAATGCACAAGTTTCGGCAAAAGGCGGAACTGAATGGAGGGATTCATCATTGATTCCAGCTTCCAGAATGGCTCAGCACAATGAATTTTTGAACAATCAGTACTTATTTCCAGCAAAACCAAGAAGTCAGTGGGAATTAGGTGTTAAGATTGGTGCGCCAACCATTTCAGGAGATGTAACCACCAATTTTCCAAACTTTGGCTTTGGTTTACATTTGCGCAAAGCACTTGGTTATTTGGTATCTATTCGCGGAGAATATTTCCATGGTACACCAACTGGTTTGAATTGGAAGTCTTCTTCCAATTATATGGCCAATTCTGCTTGGTCATCAACAGGATATAAAGGTAATCAAAGAACATACAATGGTGTAGGCCCTCAGAATGTTCAATTGATTTCTGCAACGGATGCAGTGTATTATAACTACAAGACAAGCTTGAATGACATGAGCGTACAAATGCTCTTTAATTTGTCAAACATCCGTTTCCACAAGGCAGAACCAAAGTTCTCTTATTATGCCCTTATTGGTTTTGGTGCAACAAGCTTTTCAACAAAGATTGATGCATTGAATGCAAGTGGAGCCAAATACAACTTCAATTCAATTTCTGGTAACAACTATGCAAATAGAAAAGATACCAGATCTGCTTTGAAGACTTTGTTGGACGGTACTTATGAAACGAAGGCAGATACTGAAAATGGAACTAAAACACATCTTTCAACTACTTTTGGATTTGGTGGAGCATTTAAGCTTTCCAAGCGTGTAAATCTGTCATTTGAAGACAGGATTTCTTATGTGAAAACTGATTTGTTGGATGGTCAAAGATGGGCTGAAAACCCAAGAGGTGATGCAGTTCTTACTGGTGATTTTGACTCTTACAACTTCCTTTCAATTGGACTGAACTTCAATATATTCTAATTAAATCCGAACAAAATCATTCATATGAAACTGAATAAAATATTTTCAATTTTGTTTTTGGGAATTTTCCTTCTTGCAGCCCAAGACACATTTGCTCAAAAGAAAACAAAGTCTGTAGAACCATTGTATTGGAAAAATCCATTGGAATTTTCTTATGGTGAGTTGAACTCTCCTAAAAGGATGAAACTTCCAAAGCCAATTTTGGATGATGCTGATGGAGATGGTATTGCTGACCAATTTGATGTTGAACCGAATACACCTGCAGGTGCTCCAGTAGATTCTCATGGAGTGAGTAAAGATACAGATGGTGATGGTGTACCAGATTTTAAGGATAAGCAATTGATTACTCCTACAGAGTGTCAACCTGTTGATGCAGACGGAGTTGGTAAATGTCCTGAACCTGCATGTTGCAAGGTAACTCCTGTTGTACCAGTATGTAACATGGGCGCAGTTCCAAGCATAAGTTTTGCTAAAGGTTCTGCTAAGTTGAGCAAGGATGCAGAATCATTACTTGCAGCAGCTGCAGATCGTTTGAAAAACAATCCAAATTGTAAATTGGTTGTAACTAGTTATGCGGAAGCATCAAAATCAAGTCAGCAAATTAGCTGGGATCGCGTAAACGCAGTTATCAATTATCTTTTCGAAAAACAAGGCATTAGTTCTGAACGATTTGTATTTAAATACGGACAGGCTGATGGTGATTTGAATACCGTTGATATCTCTGCAACATTGGATTCAACTGAAGGACCCAATAGTGTTCCTGCACCACATCCAAACTTGCGCAAAAAATAATCCATAGATTTATGGAAATAAAAACCCTCCTAATGGAGGGTTTTTTTGTGACTTGTTTAACCATACTTAAGAAAGCATTTTACTATCTTAGATTATTGATTTAAAAGCCTTATTTTTGTGCCCCTTTATGCGTATCAATAAACATATTCCACTCATCATTATCACGTTATTTACCATTTTGACTTCTTGTTCAAAATTTGGTAAAGTGTTGAAAAGCAAAGACTTCGAGTATAAGCTGAAAATGGCGAATACATACTACGATAAAAAAGAGTATAGAAAATCACTTGTTCTTTTCGAAGAGCTGTTTCCTGTATTCAAAGGAACCCCACAGCATGAAGATTTGTTTTACAAATATGCATACGCAAATTACCTGACCCGAGATTACATGACTGCAGAAAGTCTTTTCAAAGGCTATTTAGAGATATTTGCGGCTAGTCCACGTGCAGAAGAGGTTGAATACATGCAGTCCTATTGCTATTATAAGCAATCACCTAAAGCTGAGTTGGAGCAGAGCAATACAATTAAAGCTATTGGGATGATGCAGATTTTCATAAACACCCATCCGGAATCTACCCGTAAAAAAGAAGCTGAAGAAATTATTTCAAAACTCCAATCCAAATTAGAACACAAGGAGTTTCTTTCTGCTGAATTGTATTTCAATTTAAGCCAATACAGGGCTGCTGCCTTATCTTATACTACGTTATTAAATAATTATCCGGATTCACCTAAAGGTGATGAATACAAATTGATGGCTATAAGGGCTTATTACAAGTACGCATCCATGAGTATTGCAGAAAAGCAAACTGAGAGATACCAAAAGGTGATTACAGAGGTAGAAGACTTTCAGGATCGTTTTCCAGAAAGTAAATTCTTGAAAGAAGCCGAACGTTACTTAACTTTGTCAAATAATAACTTAAAATCACTTACCAATGAGCAGACTTCGCAGACAGGTGGGAAATAATCTTAGCAATGTAGCAGAAACTAAAGATCTGAACGAAATCAAGAAAAAAACTGGTAACGTTTATGAGTCAATATCCATTATTGCAAAACGTGCTAGCCAGATCAATATTTCTATCAAAGAAGAGTTACATAATAAATTAGAAGAGTTTGCTAGTCACACGGATAGCCTAGAAGAAATACACGAAAATAAAGAACAGATCGAAATCTCAAAGGCATATGAAAAAATGCCAAATCCAGCACTGTTGGCTACGCAAGAATTCATGGATGATAAAGTCTATTTCAGAAAAAATGAAGAGGACCTATTCCGTTAGTCATTTTTAAAATATGGAACGCGGCAGCTCAGAATGAGCTGCCGCGTTTTTATTTCCCCCCTCATGCACTTTGCATTTATATAGTTAAATTGCTTGAACTACTTTAAGTCGTATGCAAAGAACAAGGAAAATGGTTAATTTAGAGTTGTATTTAAAACCTGGCTTTAAAAGATACTTCCAATGAAGTCTATCCATCCTTTTATACATAAACGTGTCATGTTCCTGATATTATTATCTGGAGTATTATCTTTTGGAAGCGCCCAAGAATTTAATGCTAAAGTGACTGTTTCCTATGCTCAAATTGGAAGTACTGTTGATAAAAAGGTATTCCAGACCTTGCAAACTGCATTGCTGAATTTTGTTAACAAGAGAAAATGGAGTTCAGATGTATTCGAAATGAATGAAAAAATTGAGTGTAGTTTTCTTTTGAATTTACAACAGGTTGTTGAGCCCAATGTATATAAAGGATCTTTAACCATTCAAGCGGCACGTCCCATTTTCAATACAGGTTATCAATCCCCTTTGATTAATTTCATAGATAATGATGTAACATTCAGATATGTTGAATTTCAACCAGTAGAATTCAATGAAAACCGTGTTTCTAGTTCTGAACCACTAACCGGTAATCTATCTGCGATTTTTGCTTATTATATCAATATTATTCTTGGACTTGATTATGATTCCTACACACCACGTGGGGGAGATGCATACTTTCAAAAAGCAAATAGCATTGTCTCCAGCGCTCCTGATGGTCGTTCAATATCTGGTTGGAAAGCATTTGATGGTCAACGGAACAGATACTGGTTGGCTGAAAATTTACAGAATAGTCGCTATGCACTGTTGCATGATGCTATTTATACATATTATCGACAAGGGTTTGATAAAATGATTGAAAACGAAAAAGATGCAAGGGAACAATTATTAAATTCGTTTTCAATGCTAAATACATTGAATACAGAGACACCTAATCTAATGGTAATGCCATTTTTCTTTCAAGGAAAAACAGATGAAATAATTCGTGTATTTAAAAAAGCCTCACCGCAAGATAAAGCACGTGTATTGGATCTTTGCACAAGACTAGATATTTCCAATGTTTCTAAATACAAACAGGAGTTGAAATGAGGATTTTCTTCTTTCTATGTTGCTTTTTATGTCTGGAAGCGTGTTCAACCGACAATAGTACTGTTCCTGATAATATCATTCAACAGGATAAAATGGCTGATATAATTGTTGACATTTCTCTCGCTGAAAGTTTTACTGAAATGTTTATTATGAAGGACTCAAGTTTGGTGAAAGATTCTGTTCTTAAAAATGAAATAAGTAAAGTACTTGCTTTACATAAGATATCTATTCCAAGTTTTTCCACTAGCTATAATTACTACAGTAAACATCCGAGTGTTTTTAAAGTGATGATGGATTCTGCCAGTGCTCGTGTCAATGTAAGACGAGATAGAATGTATGCTACTCCATTAGCGCCTCTTCCAAAGAGTGCACAATAACATTATATATGTTCCTTTCAAAAGACAATCTTAAATTGGCATATGGTGTTGACCTTGAAATAGGTGCCCGATTTATCAATAGAAGTATACCTGAAGGCAATCTATATTGGGACCATAGAAAAATTTATATACCAGAATCTCCTGGATACTATTTCATGCCAATATTTTCTGATATCTTATTCAGATTAGGGTTGAATAAAGAACATTTGCTATCTGAAAATACTTTCGATGTTGCTGAAGCGATTCTTCATTCTGCAGCTTTATTGGAATATAAAAAGATTGGATGGCAGGAACATATCCAGCAATTAAAGGAGGCACTTTATGGTCGTGTTTTAAATGATGTTTTATATAAAGCCTTGCTTGATTATTTAGATGTGCCTGAAAAACCTTCTGCCTATGGAATCTTTGGTACAAAATTTCCTTCACTCAACAGGGCAGACAGCTATCTTTTACTACTTGCCTGTTTCCCATCTGATAGCTTCAAGTTGGAAGCTTCTATTAAGGCATGGTATGCACTAATGACTTATTTTCTGATCTTGGATGATTTAGTAGACATTAAAGATGATTTAAAAAACAATGAAGAAAATGCATTTATAGATGCTGGATTTAACGAGTCTGGTATAAAAACAATAGCAAGTATGATATCAGAAAGTCATGATATATTGCTCCAAATAAATCCGGTTTTGGCAAATCGAATTGATCATAAAAGAAAAACAATGGACCTTACCGAATTGATAAGGTCCATTCTCTCTGAATAAATTGAATGATCTCATCTTTTTCAGAAAGGGAGGTCATCCGACCCACTTGTTTCAATCCCCTCATTTGTTTGGGTTATATCCCCATTGGCTGTTTCACTTTTAACTGAACTTCCCAACAGTTGAATTCCCAAAACCCTTAAAGTCATTGAACTTCCGGGCGTTCCATCATTTTTTGTGTAGTTTTTTAGATCTGGAACTCCTTCAGCATAAATCAATTGTCCCTTTTTAAGATAAGGAGCAATCGCTGTTCGATCCGTCCAATAAGCACAATCCACCCAAATCGTTTTTTCTTTCGGTTGTCCTGTGTTGTCTTTGAATTTTTCAGAATGTGCTACACTGAAATTGATTACATTTTTTCCGTTTACCTGATTGTTGGTGCAATCTTTACCAAGATGACCAACGATGTTTAATTTTAGCATATGAGTTTATTTTGAATGCAATTTCATATCAGGTATGCCTTCAAAAAAGGTATAAACATCATGAAACAAAGAGATTTTATCGTCTGTATGATGGTGGAATAGTCTCTTTCTTCTGTATTTTCAACATGATTGTATTATTCATTTTACCTTTGCCATATGATAAAAGTAGTTCAATATAATATGCTCTTTAACCTGATCCAGGATGTATTTACTGCAATGGGCTGCAGTGCAGAACATGCAAAGATTGGTGCTGAAACCTTGATATCTGCAGATCTTAGGGGTATTGATTCTCATGGAGTTGCCAGGCTTTCAGGTTATGTTCGCTTATGGGAAGCTGGAAGAATCAATTCAACTCCGGATATTAAAATTTCTTATGAAACTCTATCTACAGCTGTTGTTGATGGGGATGGTGGTCTTGGTTTAGTTGTTGCACCTTTTGCGATGGAGGTAGCAATTCAAAAAGCTACTCATGTGGGGACTGGTTGGGTTAGTGTAAAAAACAGCAACCATTTTGGAATTGCTGCACATCATGCAATGATGGCTTTGGAAAAAGACATGATTGGCATATCAATGACAAACGCCAGTGCTTTGGTAGCTCCTACTTTTTCAAAGGAGCGAATGCTTGGAACCAATCCAATTTGCGTTGCTGTTCCCGGAGGACAGGAGTTTCCATTTGTTGCAGATTTAGCCACAACTACTGCAGCAAATGGCAAATTAGAAATTTTACAACGTAAAGGTGCAGAGGCGCCAAATGGGTGGATACAGGATTTGAATGGAAATAGTACAAATGATTCACATGCCTTAAAAAATGGAGGTGCATTGCTTCCGCTTGGAGGTGATAGAGAACATGGAAGTCACAAAGGTTATGCATTAGGTGCGATCGTTGATATTTTCTCTGGCGTATTAAGTGGCGCGAATTTTGGTCCGTGGGTTCCTCCCTTTCCTGCATATGTACCTATGCCTGAAAATCAACCTGGGAAAGGATTGGGTCACTTTTTGGGTGCAATGCGAATCGATGCATTTAGGCCGGCAGATGAATTTAAAAAAGATATGGACCTGTGGATAAGAAGATTTAAATCAGCAGAGCCTATTGATCCTAAAGAGCCTGTTATTATTCCAGGCGAACCAGAAGCTGAAATGGAAATCCAAAGAAAAAAAGATGGAATTCCTCTTTTAGAATTAGTTTGGGATGATATTGTAACAACAGCTGATAAATTCGGTATCAAGCTTTAACTTCGCAAACGAAAAAATAAAGCCCATCTCATGAAAATAATGAAATTCGGTGGTACCTCCGTAGGAAAACCAGAGAGAATGCACCAGGTGAAAGATTTGGTAACCCGTGATGCAGAAGAAAAAATTGTTGTATTAAGTGCCTTGAGTGGCACAACCAATGCATTGGTGGCCATTGGTGATGCCATGGCATTTTCTGATAAAACTAAGGCAAAAGAATTGATTGATTCTTTGGCTGCTCATTACGCCAATTTCATTCAATCATTGGTTTATAGCGAGGCCTCCAGGGAAAAAGCAACTAAGATCATTAATGAACATTTTGATTTCCTCAATATCATATTGAAAATATCTTTCAATGATGCATTGAACAAAGATATCCTTGCACAAGGTGAATTGATGAGCACAAAACTCTTTTGTGTTTATCTTGATGAAATAGGAGTTGATCATGTTTTCCTTCCTGCACTGGATTTTATGTCAATTGATTCTAATGACGAACCTCAAGTACCTGTTATTCGTGAAAAGCTTTTACATGTGTTAGCGCAATTTCCGGGTAAAAAAATGTTTATTACACAGGGGTATATTTGTCGCAATGCAAAAGGAGAAGTTGATAATTTGAAAAGGGGAGGAAGCGATTATTCTGCTTCTTTAATAGCTGCTGCAATCAATGCTTCTGTATGTGAGATTTGGACAGATATTGATGGTATGCATAACAATGATCCTCGTATTGTTAAAAAGACAAGGGCTATCGAGCATTTGAGTTTTGATGAGGCGGCAGAGCTAGCATACTTTGGTGCAAAAATCTTACACCCGGCATCAATTTGGCCAGCACAGCATTATAATATACCCGTGAAGTTGCTCAATACGATGGAGCCTGAAGCTAAAGGAACCATCATTTTAAAGGATGCGGATTCTGATGGTGCAAAAGCTGTGGCTGCAAAAGATGGCATTGTAATGATAAAAATCAAGAGCAGTAGAATGTTACTTGCTTATGGCTTTTTACGCAAGATCTTTGAAGTATTTGAAAAATACAGAACGCCTATTGATATGATTACTACTTCTGAAGTAGCGGTTTCTGTTACAATAGACAGTACTCTTCATTTGGATGAAATTTGTAAAGAGCTACAGCCTTTGGGTGAATTAGAGATTCTGCGAGATCAGTCTATTGTTTCTGTTGTGGGAAATAAATTAGCTTTTCAAGCTTCACTTCTTACCAATATGTTTGATTCATTGGCTGATATTCAAATCAATATGGTAAGTTACGGAGGAAGTGCACACAATGTTTCCATTTTAATTCCAACCCCAAGTAAAAATCAAACTTTGCAATTGTTGAATAAAGGAATTTTTGGATTAGATTAAATTCAGTTTTAAAATTTTTTCTATAAAAAAAGGCTCGAATTTTTTCGAGCCTTTTTCTTATATATTCTGCCTCGTCCTAAAATAAGTTGACACAAAAGTTGACTTATTATGACTAACAAGTATTTGAAAAGGACACAAAGGGACTACAGTTTAGCTTTTAAACTTCAGGTAGTTAACGATGTAGAAAAAGGTCTATTGACTTGGAAACAGAGTCAG
>CANFHO010000063.1 GCA_947447005.1 Chitinophagaceae bacterium | reverse complement strand
TGACTTGAAAAAGTGTATTCTCGAAAATATGGAAAAAGCATTGCCGCTACCCAATGGTGTACCTGTGATGGCAGAAACTGGAATGGGCGGAAATTGGTTGGAAGCACATTAATAGAGATTAGGGGTTAGAAGTTAGGGGTTAGACATAAGTCAATGCCTAAATAAGGTTGACCGTTTTATTTAACCGTTTAACTTGTTTTTTATTGGATTTATAATTAGTCATTGGTTTCTCTAGGGTATAAAAATACTGATTTTCAAACTCAACAGGTGTTAACCGTTTTAAAGATATGTGGGGTTTTTCGCAGTTATACAATTGAACTGAACGGTCAACCTCTTTAATCAGCTGTTCATAGCTTCGGATATCCCTGTGTATCAAGTAATTATTCTTTATAACACCATTGATTCGCTCTGCTTTACCATTCTCCCACGCATATTCACACATGCTATTTTGCATGCTATAGCTTTGTGTTAACGCTAAAAAAGCCTTATCATAATATTGACCTCCGCCATCAGAATGGACAATCACCCCGTAAAGTGATTGTCCATTTCTGGTGGCAATGGCCATCTGCAATGCAGGAAGTGTAGTATGCTCTGTCAATAAACGTCTAGAAACAGAATGACCTATAATACGTCTGGAGTGAGCGTCTACAATAAACGTGAGATAGTAAAACACATTGGATACCTCAAAATAAGTGATATCACTCTGCCAAACTTGATTTATCCTTGTTGTTTGCTTCCCTTCAATGAGATTCTCAAAACGCACTACCCCAGAACTGTCTGTTGTACGACGATAATTCACGTACCTGCTGACTGTCATGCGCTCTTGGCGGCACAATGCTTCAAACGCATCACGACCCATCGTCTCTGGCTTTAGCTTGAAGTATATGTCTCTGACTCCCATCGTAGGATGATCCTCTCGTATTTGATAGATAAGTAATATTAGATGCTGGCGTTCATCATTGCTTCGCTTTAATCGATTCAGATGCTTGTGTACCGCTTGCTTGCTTATACCTAAGCTCTTGTACAAAGTATTCAAGCTGAAGCCGTACTTGACCCGCTCGTACCAGAAGTATTCAATGGCTCTGTAGAAAATTTTTTTTTAATGTCAATCCCATACTCCTCCTCTGCTAATTCAATCATCCTATCCTTAAAGTCCAATAAAATCTGCTTCTGGCCTATCATACGCTCAAGATCTGCAATACGCTTCTTAAGATCCAATAACTGACGAGTATCACTGTCTGTCTCTACAATAATGCGCTCCTGATTGACCTTCTTCATATTGCCAAATTTAGCAATCCACTTGTAAACAGACACATTACTCACATCATACTGCTTACAAATCTCAGAAATTCTGGTTCGCCCCATCTCCAACTCCCGTACCTTGGTCTTCTTGAATGAATCGCTGAACGTTCGTAATTTTTTGTCTTGATGTGTTAACTTAAATTGATCTCTGGTTGCCATCTTTCCTTAGTTTTAAAGTGAAAAAGTGGTCAACCTATTTCAGGCATTGACAATAAAAGACAAATTGTCTAACCCCTAGCCCCTAACCCCTAACTCCTAATATCAATCATATGATAACAAGACTGTTTGCACTCATATTCACATTGAAAGGTTGGAAGATTGTAGGAACCATTCCAACAGATATCAAGAAGGCTGTTATTATTGCTGCCCCTCATACTTCCAGCTGGGATTTCATATTCGCATTGGCAGTCAGACGTATACTGAAAATCAAAATGCATTATCTGGCTAAAAAAGAACTGTTCAAGTTTCCATTGAGGATTTTGCTTAACAATACTGGTGGCATAGCTGTTGAGAGAAGCAAGCGCCAAAGCATGACCGAGCAAATCATTGAAAAATTCAATCACTCAGATGATTTATTGATTGCACTTTCTACGGAAGGAACGAGAAAAAAAGTTGATAAATGGAAAAGTGGGTTTTACTTTATTGCCTTAGGTGCTCAAGTACCAATACTTCCGGGCTATCTTGACTACAAAAAAAAAGAAGCTGGTTTTGGTGCTCCCATTTATCTTACGGGTGATGTTGAAAAGGATATGTTGAAATTGAAAGAGTTTTATAAAGATAAAACGGGTAAAAATCCAACATTATTCAATGTTGATTCCATTAGATTAGATTAGTTTTATACGACCAATGATTTAAAATCTTATTATGAACCCAACATATTATTTGCGATATCTGACACTGATAGGAAGCCGATATTTTGTTGTGGCAGGTGCTTGCTTTTATATATTTTATATCCTTTTCAGAAAAACAAAAATTCAACAAAAAATCCAAGGCATCTTTCCTAAAAATAAAGATTACATAAGGGAAATATTGTATTCCGTTTTAACGATCGCTTTGTTTGCTTTGATTCCTACGTATTTCCTTCAAAATGAAAAAATAGCAGGTCACACTTTATTGTACAAAAAAATATCTGACAAAGGATTGCTCTACTTTTTTGCTTTATTTCCTGTTTTGGTATTCATACATGATACTTATTTTTATTGGACACATAGATTGATGCATCATAAACTACTGTTTAAGACTTTTCATCTTGTTCATCATAAGTCTACCAATCCTTCACCATGGGCTGCATATGCGTTTCATCCTTTAGAAGCGATTGTAGAATCAGGCATTTTTTTCATTCTGATTTTTTGCATACCAATGCATAAAATTCATTTTTTGATTTTCTTTTTCTTCAGCATCCTATATAATATTTACGGTCACCTCGGATGGGAATTGTATCCCAAGGGTTTCAACAAGAACTGGATTGGAAAATGGATCAATACTTCTGTAAGTCATAATCAACATCATCATTACTTCAAAGGAAACTATGGATTGTACTTCATGTTTTGGGATAGGATGATGGGTACGATAAGAGAGGATTATGATGTTGCGTATGATGAAATAACAAACAAATGAAACCCTTGATTATTTATTGTTACGATGCCTATTGTGGATGGTGCTATGGTTTCAGTCCTGTGATTAAATCATTGTACACAAATTACAAAGACCGCTTTGATTTTGAGACGCTTTCAGGAAATATGATCCCTGTTGAATCAACATATCATATCAGTCATATTGCTAAATTCATCAAAGGCGCATACAAAAATGTAGAAGAAACGACAGGAGTCAAATTTGGAGATGATTTTTTATGGCATATCAATCATCCGGATGAAAGCGATTGGTATTTGAATTCCGAAATGTCGGCTATAGCATTGAACATCTTCAAGGAAAAATATCCAGATTGCAGTGTAGAGTTTGCAAGCGACTTGCAATATGCCCTCAATTTTGAAGGCAGAGATCTTACAGATAAGGAAGCGTACAGGCATCTCTTGGAGAAATATGATATGGATGCCGATGATTTTTATGCAAAATTAAAGAGTGAAGAATACAAGGAAAAAGCATATTATGATTTTTCTTTGGTAAAGCAGCTTCAGGTAAATGGATTTCCAACAGTATTTTTACAATTGGAAGAAGGAAAGCTGTATATGATCTCAAGAGGTTACAGTGATCTGGAGACCATAGAAAAAAGAATTGCCAACATCCTTGCTGAAAACAATTTTCAGTAAAATGGTTGTAAATTGCGGGCACTAAATTGAGGACATGGAATACAACAGACTTATCTCGGTAACAGGATTTTCAGGACTATTTGAACTTGTAAGCAGTAAAAATGATGGTGCGATTGTAAGATCGCTGGATGACAACACCACAAAATTTGTTTCCAGCAGGATGCATCAGTTTTCTCATCTCGAATCTATTGAGGTGTATACCGTTGAAGACAACATCAACCTTTCTGAGATATTTTTGGCAATGGAGGCTGCAGGTGCAGAACTTCCTTCTGAAAAAGATAACAAAGCAGTTAAAGGTTATTTTGAAAATGTATATCCAAATATGGATTTTGAAAGGGTATACAACAGTGATATGAAGAAAATGGTACGATGGTATGGTATTATTAAAAGCCACAACATCGAAATCAAGCTTTCGGATTTGCCGGAAGGTACAGAAGAGTAACGAGTAACCAGAGATAACAGCCAAATGTAGTTACAAGTGATGAGCAACAAGTAACAAGAAAACATCCATAGATAATTTTCTCTTGTTACTCGTCGCTTGTAACTTGTAACTTTTTTTAAACCACTACACAAGTACAACATGAACGCCAACATCCATAAACTAGAGCATCATTTTCTTCCGAAGGATTTCATACTTACTGATTGGGCAACACTTGAACCATATTTCATTCAGTTGAAGTATCGTGAAATCAACTCAGTGGCTGATCTTGAAAAATGGTTACAGGACATGAGCGAAGTGGAAGCTTTCATCAGTGAAGATGCTTGTTGGAGACAGGTACGCATGACCTGCGATACGGAAAACAAGGAACTTGAAGAATCCTTCAATTTCTTTTTCATGGAGATTCAACCCAAAATTCAACCCTATGCAGATATTCTCAATAAAAAATTGATTGATTGTGCCTTTACCAAAGAAATCGATCACGATAAATACTTTACTTATTTACGTACAGTTAAAAAAAGTATTGATCTTTTTCGCGAGGCCAATATTCCACTTCAATCAGAAGTAAGTGTACTGCAACAACAATATGGTACTATCGCAGGTAAGATGATGATTGAACATGACGGACAAGAATTTACATTGCAACAGGCTGCAAAATTTTTAGAAAGCGATGATAGAAATATTCGTGAAACAGTTTATAGGAAAATTGCCTCAAGAAGATATCAAGATAAAGAAGCACTGAATGATTTGTTTAGTAAGTTGATTGGAATAAGAGATCAGATCGCACATAATACAGGATATGCAAATTACCGCGATTATAAATTTGCTGAAATGGGACGCTTCGACTATACGCCTGAAGAATGTTTCCAATTTCATGAAGCTGTAAAGAAAGAGGTGATGCCATTGGTAGACCAAATCTTCAAAGAACAAGCAACAAGGTTGGGTTTAGATGAAATGCGACCTTGGGATACAGAAGCTGAACCTGCTGGAATAACACCATTAAGACCTTTCACGGATGGTGAAGACCTATTGAAAAGATCGATTGCTTGTCTGGATAAACTGAACCCATTCTTTGGAGATTGTTTGAGGAAGATGCAAGAATTAAAACATCTTGATCTGGATAGCAGAAAAGGAAAAGCTCCTGGAGGTTATAACATGCCTCTTGCAGAAAGTGGAGCACCATTTATTTTCATGAATGCCGCATCACAGATGTCTGATGTAACTACTATGGTACACGAAGGTGGTCATGCTATTCATTCATTTCTTGCACACGAATTGGAACTGACAGGCTTCAAAGAATATCCAACTGAAATGGCAGAAGTTGCCAGCATGTCTATGGAATTATTTACCATGGATCATTGGGATGTTTTCTTTGACAATGAAGATGAAATGAAACGTGCAAAACGTCATCAACTCGAAAGGGTTATTACAATTTTTCCATGGATTGCCACCATTGATAAGTTTCAACATTGGGTATATGAAAATCCAACACATACATTGGATGAAAGAAAAGAAAATTGGTTTAGGATATTAAATGAATTTTCAAGTTCCTCAATAAATTTTACAGGATTAGATGAATTCAGATCTTATAATTGGCAAAGACAATTGCATTTATTTGAAGTACCATTTTATTACATTGAATATGGCATTGCACAACTCGGTGCAATAGGTATGTGGAAACAATATAGGGAAAACCCTGAACATGCTCTACAAAATTACATGCATGCCTTGAGTCTCGGTGGAACCCGCACCCTGCCTGAGTTGTATAAGGCTGCAGGAATAGAATTTGACTTTTCATCTAAAACGATCAGCGAATTAATGCTATTTGTCAAGAAAGAACTTGAAAATTTATAAAGTACCTCTAATGGGGTATACAAGAAATTTGGTACATGGTTAGTTACAATGCTATCTTTGCTTCAGACTTTTCATTCTCGAAATAAAATAGCTACTAATCAGAGCCTTAACGATTGTCCCGGTGTTTTTACATTGGGACTTTTTTTATGCCTTACATTTTTTACAGGTTCCATTCACAACCATATTGATATCTTTCAATGAATAGCCCTTAGGTAATTTTACTTGGGGAACTACAACTTCTTCAAGACAAATGGTAATGCCACATGCATCACATAAAAAGTGGACATGATTATCATGATGATGCCCTGATACGATACATTCATCTTTACAGAGTGCATACTTTACAGCATTTTCTGTTGTAGGAATGCTATGAATAATTCCTTTATCTAAAAATGTTTGAAGGGTTCGATAAATGGTTACGCGATCAAATTTATCAGAACATTTTAATTCAATATCCTGATGGGCCAAGGCGCTGGATGATGCAAGAAAAATATCCAAAATATCTTTCCTGCTTGCAGTTATACTCAATGCACTTTGTTTTAATATATCTGCTCCCTGCTTTTTCACTTTACTCGTTGATCAGTTCTTGAATATCGTGTATCAATTGATCAACTTCTTCTTTTTTAATTCCATCATATACACCGCGAACCCTGCCTTGTCTGTCTACGAGTGTAAAGAATTGTGTATGTAAAAATTGATCGCTTATACTTTTGGAACTGTTTTTAGGGTCATCCAATAAATAGCTTTCACGGGCAGCCTTGTAAAGATTTTCTTTACTGCCTGTAACAAACCACCAATTTTCTGGCGATGCTCCCAATGAATCAGCATAGTGTTTCATGATAGGCAATGAATCTGTATCAGGATTTACTGTGTGAGAAATGACAAGAAAATTATTATTTGATTTGAATTGATCATAAATCACTTTCATGTTCTTGTTCATCTTCGGACAAATTCCTTTACATGTTGTAAAAAAATATTCTGCCACGTATACCCTGTTTTTAATATCTGACTGTGAAACAGTTTTCCCATCATGCTTCAAAAATGAAAAGGGCTGCACTGTATTGAGCACAGGAAGTTTTACTTTCTCGAAATCAGTTGTATAAACCAATACTCCGTAAAATATTCCCAATAACACTCCAAAAAACAGGAGATAACCGATTGCCTTCTTGCTCATATATTGAATTGTTTTGTAAAAATACGTAGCAATGACTGAATTTTAAGAGAATGGAGATTGCAACTTTGTTGCAAATGTCATAAATTTGTTGTCCTCTATGTTCAAGATCAATTATGATGCCCTGGGAATAGCCGCTTCCATTGCTTGTGCAATACACTGTGCGCTATTGCCATTGATATTAACCAGTCTTCCCATCCTCGGAATCAACATCATTAACAATCTTTATTTTGAAATAGGCATGATTTTGCTGGCCATGATAATTGGCATCTATTCATTGAACCATGGATTCAAAAAACACCATCACAAGAAACTGCCAATCATTATTTTCATAGTTGGAATGATATTGCTGATTATTAAACAGATATATCACCAATATCAAATTTGGTTTTTGATCCCTGCTGTTGTGTTGATCGTTTCAGCACATTTCATTAATTACCGCAAATGTCAGCAAGCTGCTCATTGTCATACCGACGATTGTAATCATTGATTTTTATCTAATTTATATACCCGGGTACTCACAAAACCAAGGAATATCTATAAATTGTATTCTAATTCCTAAATCTACATCAATGATAACAAGAAGAAGTTTGCTTAAACAGGTCGGGTTGCTTTCCGCAGGAACATTTTTACTCAAAGATTCATTTGCCTTTGATGCAACGAATAAAAAAGTTGGCGTTCAACTTTATACTGTGCGTGATCAAATTTTCAAGGATCCAAAAGGAGTATTGAAAAAAATTGCAGCACTTGGCTTCGGTGAAGTGGAAAACTTTGGATATGGAGATGGTAAATTCTTTGGCATGAGTGCGCAGGAATATAAATCCGTTTTGAAAGAACTGAATCTTGATGCTCCTTCAGGACATTATATGTATAGTTCCATTTTAAATGGATGGGATAAGGCAGTTGAAGATGCAAAAACAGTTGGACATAAATATATGGTATTGGCATTTCTGATGCCAAATGAGCGAACGAGCATTGCTGATTACAAAAAAATAGCTGCCAATCTGAATGCTGCAGGAGCAACATGTAAAAAAGCAGGTATCCAACTTTGTTACCACAACCATGATTTTGAATTCCAGGAACTTGAAGGTCAAATACCTTATGATATTCTGACCAAAGAAACAGATCATGATCTTGTTAAATTTGAACTTGATCTATATTGGGCTACCAGAGCTGGAAAAGACCCTATTGCATTGTTCAAGCAACTGAAAGGAAGGGTAGCACTTTGGCATGTAAAAGACATGGATAAATCTGAAAAGAAAAATTTCACTGAAGTAGGAAATGGAGTAATTGATTTTGTGAAAATATTCAAAAATGCAAAAGTTTCAGGCATGCATCATTTCTTTGTTGAACAAGATGAATGTCCTGGCGACCCATTGGTAAGCATAGAAAAAAGTATTAAATACATTAAATCCAACTTGCTGAATATCCTTTAATATGAAAAATTTCAATATTGTTTTTGCCTTTATTTTTATTGTATTTGCATTGGTTCAATACAATGATCCAGATCCTTATTTATGGATTCCTATCTATGGATATGCTGCATTGGTATGCATCCTGAATGCAAGAATGAAATATGATTATTACGGTCATTTGGCTGCCATTGTTTTCTGCGGCGTTTTTGCCACAAGACTGATGCTTATTAAAGATGGTGTTCTTGATTGGTTAAAGATCTATCATGCCGAGAATATTGTTGAAAGTATGAAAGCAACCAAACCTTATATTGAATACACGAGGGAATTTGGAGGCCTGCTAATCATTATATTGGTCATGATATTCAATATGATCATGTACAAAAAAGCCGGAGTTAAATAACCCCGGCTTTTCTTTTAGAGAAAGTTGATTACTGAGACACCAACCTAAATGATAACAAAGCCAAACGCTTTCCATCATTTTTATCCATTCGTTCAATTTTAAAGAACAGATTGTGTGTGCCAGGCTTCACATTTTTCAATGATACAATCTGACTACTCATCATCGTGTTTGCAGTATTCTCCAGTTTCAATTCACCAATTTTGTTTGCAGCTCCATTCGGACTATCCTGATACCAGGAGATTACATATCCTTTCCCTAAGCTTGCCGGAATTCCATAATTAAGTTCAATTGATTTTATTCCTGCCAAGTCAATGTTATCAAAGCGCAACCATCCTGCTTCTGCGGAATTCAAATTTAAAAATGCTACTCTTTTATCATTCCAATTCTTAATGTCAACGTTTGATGCAGCATTATTAGTTTCAGGACTCATCAAAGCACTTCTCAATGAAATGGAACCTGTTGCACTCAAAGGCTTTATGCCTTTTCCACCCTTATCTGTATACGTTGCAGAAACTTGCATGATATTGCCAGAGCCCATGTCTGTTTCTGAAGGTGTGATCTCTCCTTGTGCAGGAAGTGAAGCAACTTCTTTTTTACTCAAACTCAACACATAATCAACAATCAATTCTGCATCAGATTGTTTCAAGTCAGGATGAGCTGCCATGGCAACTTCACCCCAAACACCTGAACCACCTTTGATGATCTTATTGGTGAGATATGCTTTTGCCTTAGGATCTGTTTCATATTTATTAGCCACCATTTTGAAAGCAGGGCCAATTGATTTTTCAGCTTCCTTATGACATATTTTACAATCAAGTGTTGCAGCAAGATTTTTTCCTTCCATGATAGATGAAATAACCTGGTGGCCTACCACCTGTGCTTTATCCGGACTGCTCAAATAATCTACTTTAACAAAAATAGACTTTGTGTCTACCGATCCTTTTTCGGTTGTACCATCTTCTTTGTCTTTTACATGTACAGAATATTTTACAGGATTTCCTGGATAGTAAAATGTATTTCCCCCATCAAGTGTAACACTCACTGAAGGTGCTTCATTACCAACAAATACTTTCATTACTTCACTTTTTGTAGAAGCACCTTTTGAATCCTTAACAGTCAATTGAATATCATATTCTCCAGGTTTGGTAATGGTATAAGTGGTTTGGGCACTGGCAGTTGGCTTCAGCACCGTATTTCCAACTTTCCAATTGTATGTGATGGCATCTTTATCAGAATCACCTGAACCTGTACCATCCAACTTCACAGTGAATGGAATGGATCCTGATGTTTTATCAACCTGAATGGAAGCATGTGGTGCTCTGTTTCCACCATTGTAATCGAGCCTCGACAATCCAGCATCCTTATTCTTTGAAAACCAGCCTGATCCATATTCAAGAATATAAAATCTGCCATCCGGACCAACTTCAATATCAATGGCGCTGTTGAATTTTGTATTCTCCAGGAATGGTTCCATTTTTTGGAAGTTTCCTTTTTCATCCATGGTAACCATCTTCATCCATCCACGGATCCATTCATAGAACAACAATTTGTTATTATAATAATCAGGATATCGTGTTTCTTTTGGATACAATTCTGAATGATAGATAGGTCCTGCCATGGCGTTTCTTCCCCCTGTTCCCACTTCTGGAAACTCAGGTGAAGCAGCATATGGATACCAAATGAATGCAGGACTCAATGGTGGAAGATCAACCAAACCTGTGTTGTTTTTTGAGGTATTTTTTGGATGTTCAACATCAAAGAAATCTCCTACTTCACCTGTTTCATAATTAAATTGACGATATGGATAGTTATTACCGATATACATTGGATATCCGAAATACCCTGCCTTTCTTGCCTGATTCAACTCATCATATCCACGAGGACCCTTAGATTCAGGTTTATCAAAGTTTGCATCTGGTCCAACATCACCCCAATAAAGGAAGCCCGTCTTTTTATCTACAGATATTCTATATGGATTTCTGGTTCCCATGGTATAAATCTCAGGACGAGTTCTTGGGGTTCCAGGTTTGAAGAGATTTCCTTCTGGAATTGAATAAGATCCATCAGGATTCATTTTGATACGAAGCACTTTACCACGGAGATCATTTGTATTGCTCGATCCGCGTCTGCCATCATATTGCTCAAAACCATCACGATTGTCGATTGGACCATGACCATCCAGGATAAATTTTGAATTGGGTTGATTGAAAGGAGTTGTATTATCTCCAGTTGACAGATACAAAGAACCATCAGGTCCGAATGTAAGTGAGCCTGCTGTATGACAACAAATATTTCTTTGAGATCCTACATCCAGAATTTTCTTTTCTGATGCAAGATCCAACTTTCCGTCCTTGAATATGAAACGAGAGAGTCTGTTTGCAGCTGTATCGAGGGTAGCATAATATAAATAGATAAAATGATTGTTCTTGTAATCAGGATCTGCTGTAACGCCCATCAATCCTTCTTCTGCATTGACACCTTTTACAGTTGCATGATGATATAGATCAAGTTTGGCAACTTGTGTAGCTGTATTTTTCACATGATCATAGAAAAGCACCTCACCCTTGCGTTGTACAATGATAATATCCAGATTGGGAAGGATAGCCATTTCAGTTGGTTCATCGAAAACACCACCCACCAGCATATTTTTAGTGAACCTATCAGACTCAGGCACCAATTGGGATTTCACTTTTGAATAATCAAGTTTTACATTGTTTCCAATTGCATATTTGATACCACCCAATAGATGTTTCATATAAAGCGGGTCGGCAAATGATTCATTGGTATGACCAAGCTCTGTATAGTATGCTCTTCCGCCATCATAATCGTGATACCATGCCATCGGATGAGAAGGAGCATTTGTACCTCCCTCATAAGAAGATTCGTCAATACTTATAACGGTATGTACTTCTGCTCCCGGAGCTTTTTTGAAATTGTACCACTCATCTGATCTTTCCCAAATGGCAGGAAGATGTGCAGTACTGATATGGGTTTTATCATTGATCACCAATTTCGCCATTTGAGGTTTTGGGTGGTTTTTGAAATAAGCACCAGCCAAATTACCATACCAGGGCCAATTGTATTCACAATCTGAAGCTGCATGAATACCCATATATCCGCCACCTGCTTGAATATATCTCTCAAATGCAGCTTGTTGATAATGGTTTAAAATATCTCCTGTTGTACTCAGAAAAACAACTGCATTGTATTTCTTGAGATTGCCTTCGGTAAATACAGATGCATCCTCCGTTGTATCCACGGAAAATCCGTTTTCTGCACCGAGTTTTAGAAGTGCAATCTTTCCAACTCCTATGGAGCCGTGTCTGAATGCTGCTGTTTTGGAAAAAACCAAAACCTTTGTTTGTGCAAGTGATAATAACGAAAATAAAAGTAAACTAATCGCAAGTGTAGCCTTGATTTTTTTCATATTGATCGTTAATGAAGATTGATAACCTAAATATCATTGAAATTACTGAATCCTTTTAGATGATGAAGTATAAAATTTCCTTTTTCTGTAATTGAATTCTCCATATTTTTTATCCGTCGGCTAAAGCCGACGGCAACATTTTCAAGCCGCCTTTAGGCGGCTCATATTAAATATAAAATGGAAGCTCCTCCTTGCCTATTGCCTCCTTGCCTATTACCTAATTTCAACAAAAAAGGCTGCCCTTTTCAGAACAGCCTACATAAAAAATTGAATTGATATTACAATTCCTTGATCTTGATATTCTTATACCAAACCTGGTTGCCATGATCCTGCAAGGCTATATGTCCTGATTTGAATGTTGCAAATCCTGTCATTTTCTTGAACTTACTTCCTGCAACCAATGCATTCCATTCTGGAGTCCACATGTCGGTTTCAACAACTTTCTCTTCATTGAGTATCAATGTAAGATGACCATGATCTAAAATGATTTCTGCATGATTCCACTCACCTACTGGCTTAACTGTTTCTTTTGTGCATTTGATGAGATCATACAAATCACCAGACCTGTGCTTGGTGATCTTTCCATCAGAATGACCATCATTGTCAAGTACCTGCATTTCACAACCTGAATTGAATGTATGTTCAAATGCAGCATCTTCTTGTACTCCAAAGATGATTCCGCTGTTACCTTTTTCAGAAATCTTCCATTCTAAACTTAGATGATAGTTTTCAAATACTCCATCTGTCATCAAATCTCCACCTGTTTTAACTTTAGATGATTTATCCGGATTGGGAACCAATACCAATGCACCATCCTGTACCTGCCAACCTGAACCATCGCCTTCATTACGGTAAATATGCCATCCAGTTTTTGTTTTACCGTCGAACAACTTCTTCCAACCCTTGTAATGGTGGAAAGTGGAATGTGGAGAGTGGAGGGATTTAAGGTTTTCTTTTGCAGATGCAAAGATTAAAACAAATGAGCAAGCAATCGTTAATAATAATTTCATTTTTTTATTTTTATTTTTTCAATGACAAAACATAGGTAACCATGGCTTCAGCATCTGCTTCTGCTAAATTTGGATGTCCGGCCATTGGAATTTCACCCCATACACCTTGACCACCTTTAATTACCTTTTCAGCAAGCATCTTTACATTCTTAGATGTGTTCTCATATTTGTTAGCCACATCCTTGTAAGCAGGTCCTATCAATTTGACGTCATCTTTGTGACAAGTCCTGCAGTCAGAACCATTTATCAATGCCAAACCATCTTTTGCAGGCGCAGCTTTCTCTTCTACTTTTGCAGGTTCAACTTTCTCTTCCACTTTTGCAGGCTCTTCCTGAGTTGCGTTGCTGATTGGTTTAACCTCAGCTGTTTCTTTGTTTTCACCACCACCACAGGCATAGAGTCCTGCGGCAACCATCATAACTAACAGTACTTTTTTCATTGCTTTTTATTATTGGGTTTTAATTAAATACCTAACACTTTTCTATTGAACTTTTCATCACTGCCTGTACCTGCAAAATCATCAAATGCTTTTTCAGTTACACGAATGATATTTTCTTTGATAAAGATAGCTCCTTCTTTGGCTCCATCTTCAGGATGTTTGATTGCACATTCCCATTCCATGACAGCCCATCCCTTGTAATTATATCCGGTGAGCTTGCTGAAAATGGACTTGAAATCTACTTGTCCGTCTCCCAATGAGCGGAACCTTCCGGCCCTGTCGATCCAATTTTGATAACCTCCATATACACCCTGCTTTCCGGTAGGATTGAATTCAGCGTCCTTTACATGAAACATTTTAATACGCTCATGGTAATGATCGATATAACTCAAATAATCAAGGCATTGCAATACAAAGTGACTCGGATCGTACAATAGACAAGCCCTTTTATGGTTTCCTGTTTTCTCCAAGAACATCTCGTAAGAAATACCATCATGAAGATCTTCACCAGGATGAATCTCATAACAAAGGTCTACACCATTTTCGTCAAATACATCCAAAATGGGGGTCCACCTTTTTGCGAGTTCTGTGAATCCGGTTTCTACCAATCCGGCAGGACGTTGTGGCCATGGATAAACAGTATGCCATAACAATGCTCCGCTGAAAGTAGCATGGGCTTTGAGTCCGAGGTTGGCTGATGCCTTTGCGGCATATTTCAATTGTTGCACTGCCCACCTGGTTCTGGCTTTTGAATTTCCCCTGACATGTTCAGGTGCGAAACCATCAAACAAAGCATCGTATGCTGGATTCACCGCTACCAATTGTCCTTGCAAGTGCGTCGACAATTCCGTAATTTGTAAACCTGCTTCTTCTACTATACCCTTGATTTCCTGGGCATAGGTTTTGCTTTTTGCAGCTTTTTCCAAATCAATGCATCGGGGATCCCAGGTTGGAATCTGCACCCCAACAAAACCCAGGGAGGCTGCCCATTTACAAATGGAAGCCAAATTGTTGAAAGGAGGCTTGTCGCCCATGAACTGAGCAAGAAATATACCCGGACCTTTAATTGTTTTCATGTGTTGTATTGAAAATTAAACAGAATGTGGTGTCCACTTTTGTTCAGATTGAGATGAAAGTACCACATTGTCGATGAAGGCCATTCCTCTGATACCATCTTCCACACCAGGGAAATCGAGCATTTCAGCACTTGGAACGGTTCCATCCATTTTGGCTCCCAATGTGAGCGCAAAATTTTTATAGATGTTCGCAAATGCTTCAAGATAACCTTCCGGATGCCCCCCTGGTGTTCTTGAATTATGTGTAGCGAAAGAAGAAAGTCTTCCTCCATAGTTTCCACCAGCTCTTAAAATCTGAGTAGGTTGATCCAACCATTTCACCAAAAGGGTATTTGGCTCATGTTGTGCCCATTCCAAGCCTCCCAATTCGCCGTAAACACGAATTTTGAGTGCATTTTCTTCACCTGCAGCCACCTGCGATGCCATCAGTACTCCTGCAGCACCACCTTCCAGTTTCAACAATACATTTCCATCGTCATCCAGCATCCTTCCTTCAACCATGATATTCAAATCAGCACACATATGTGTGATCTTCAAACCAGTGATGTATTCTGCCAAATGTGCCGCATGAGTTCCAATATCTCCCATGCAACCGCTCTTTCCGCTGCGCTTGGGATCAGTACGCCAGGCTGCTTGTGCATTTCCTTCGCGCTCAGAAAGTTTACTCAACCATCCTTGTGGATATTCCACCCATACTTTACGAATCTTTCCGAAAGCACCTTCTTTCACCATTTGCTTGGCCTGTTTTACCAATGGATAGCCTGAGTATGTATGGGTAAGACATAGAATCATTCCAGTCTCTTCCTGCTTTTGCTTCAATTGTTTTGCTTCATCCAATGTGAATGCAATCGGTTTTTCTATGACCACATGAAAACCATGGTCCATAGCCAACATGGCAGGAGCAAAGTGTGCGAAGTTGGGTGTAACGATGGTTACAAAATCCATGCGTTTGTCGGCCGGCAGCGCTGCTTCCTTGGTAATCATTTCTTCAAAGTTCAGATAGATTCTGTCCTCTGCAAGGAAAAGCGATTTTCCTGATTCCACTGCCACTTCCGGGTTGATACTGAGTGCGCCGCATACAAGTTCAATCATGCCATCGATTCCGGCAGCATGACGGTGGATGGCTCCAATGAAGGCGTCTTTGCCTCCACCTACCATACCCATTCTGAGTTTTCTGTTCATGAGAATTGATTGAAAAATATCGTTAATCGATGTCTTAAAAGTACAAAAAAAATAGGGGACAAAAGTCCCCTATTCCAAAAAATATGTTTGATGTGTTTTAAGCTGCTTGTTTCTTTTTTCCAAAGAAATACAAAACAACGAAAGCAACAATCAGAATTCCTGGGAAAAGCAGCATTTTAGAAAGTGTTGCCTGGCCTGCTGCAAGATCTGCAGCATCACCAACCAAACCACTTGCTTGTGCAGCTACAGTGTTGTCTTTGATCCATCCTCCAATGATTGGTTGGAAGATAGAAGAAGAGAACATTCCAATACCACCCATGATAGAAAGACCAAGTGCACCTGTCTGTGGAAGGTTTTGTCCAACATAGCCAAGCATGTTAGGCCAAAAATAACAGATACCCAATGCATAGAAAATAGCAGCTACATATAACATAGAACCACTCATGGTGCTAAGCATATAAATACCGATCAATCCAAAAATGGCTGAACCCAACAACACACCAGCAGTATTGAGTTTTTCAACCAATGGACCACCGAAATACCTTCCAACTGCCATCAAACCGGTTACCAATGCAAGAATCAACATCGGACTAGCACCTGCTTTTGCAAGGATAGGGCCAACCCACTGTTGTGGACCGAATTCTGAAATGGCAGTGAGAGCCATACAACATGCAATGAAAATGTACAGAGGATTTAACATAGCCTTGAAGCTGGCCAACGGTGAAGCTGCATCGGCTTTAGGTTGAGGAAATGATTGTCCGAAGAACAAGAATGCATAAATGATTGTTGGAATCAAAATCACCCAGATTTGTGCTTGCCAAGGAAGAGCAGCATCTGTCATGAATTTAGAAATCAGTGAACCCAATACAATTCCACCAGGGAACCACATATGGAAACGATTCAATTTACTATGGAATGCATTACCGGTGTAAGAATCAGCAATCATTGGGTTACATGCTGCTTCTGTACAACCATTACCAATTCCAATCAACAAAGTTGAAATCAGCAATACATTGTAACTGCTTGCATAAATGGTGGTCAGGATTCCAATGGTATGTGCAACAAACGCCACTTGCATGATTGTTTTTGGTCCGATCTTAGCATAGAAAATTCCAAAAAAGATCATGGAAATAGGAAAACCAAGGAACCACATGGAGTTGATGGTACCCAGTTGAACCGGATCAAGTGTCAATTCTGTACCCAATTGTGTAAGGATACCTGCACGGATACTGAAAGAAAATGCTGTTGTGATCAGAGCAAAACAGCTCGCATAAAAGAGCCTGTTGGCATTAACATTTTGAGACATAGCAATCTTAGTTTTGTTTAAGGATTAATGGCAGAGCCAAACATAATAAAGGGAAGCTAAATAAACTTCCCTTTATTACCAAATTTTTTGGATTGATGTTTTACAAAATGATCGCCATTTATTTTTTCTTGAGATGAACTTCTACAACTCCTTTACTGCCTTTTGCACCAAACTTCTCAATGGCTTTTTCACCTTTCCATACATTTATTGTTTCAATGGTATCAGGTGAAATATCCTTCATTTCTTTTTCAGTGATTTCTTTTCCATCTACTATGTAAAGCACATCAGAAGGAAGCTTAACTTTATTTGTTTCAGCATCCTCTTTTCGAACGATAGTGTACTCTTTTTTACCATTTTTGTCTGCTACATCAATAGTAATTACATTTTGTTTTTCCAGTGCCTTTTCAACAATCGACATATCGGTTGTTTTAATAGTTATGAGCTTTGAACCATCTGGCTGCTCATTGTGAGACGTCGCATAACCCACTACAGTTATCTCCTTTTGCTCTTTTGATTCTTTGGAAATAGGGTGACCAACCACAGTGATTTCTTTTACTTTGACAGTATCTGCAATGGAAGTTGAAATGGATTTACCTTTCTTGGTGGTGATCAAAATAACTCCATTTGCACCGCGGGTTCCATACAGAGCCGTTGATGAAGCATCTTTTAAAACATTCACCATTTCAATGTCTGTTGGTTTAACTGCATTCACATCATCAACAGGAACACCATCTACAATAATCAAAGGCGTACCTGCAATCGTTGTTCCTGGTTTTACACTTGAATTTTTATCAGGGACACTCGTCCAAATAATTGTGTCAGCAATTATTTTTCCAGCTAACATTTTTCCTGATGCAGATTTTATAGCAGGAGATGGTGGAGGCGGTGGCGGAACCAATTGCTTTGATGGAACCCTGAACAATTCCTTGTGTGTTTTAGGATCTTTGAATATGGCCCACTCTTCTGTCCACGACACATCATAATTTTTGGCGAGCGGATGTCCTTGTACTGTTTTGGCTTTAGGCGTTGTATCAACCAACGAAATAATATCCTGGATGGTTAAGCCTTCATCTTGTTTAGTTGTTGAGGTGTTGAGGTGTTTAATCGTGAAGGATGATAACAGGATAATACCTGCTGCAATGGGCAGCACAAGCAATCTGCGCAGATAACTGTAACTGGTTTGTGTTGAATTTGTGATCATGATGATTCTTCTTTTGATGGAT
>CANFHO010000062.1 GCA_947447005.1 Chitinophagaceae bacterium | reverse complement strand
GGAGATCCATCCCATAGTCAATACATTCTTTTAAGGTAGGGGTTGGGGATTCATGCGAGTCAGCTCTCACGTAACCAATCGAATGAAGTCCTTTTTCTTTTGCTAAATAAGCTGCCACAACCAAATGATTGGAAAAGGCGCCACCGCAAGTAACAATACCATTTTTATCATTTTCAATGGCCGTGGTTAAATAATATTTGAGTTTAAATAGTTTATTTCCAGATACGACAGGGTGAATCATGTCTAACCGTAGCATATCTGCTTCAATATAGCTCCTTTCAAGAACTTCACCATGAAGCTTTTGTATGACAGAATTTTCTTTCATGTATAATGCAAAGTTCGTGTTTTGTTGTGTTGGTTTTTTCAGTTTAATTTCGCAAACAAATTATTTACATGAAACCTTCTCTTTTAATTCTAGCAGCAGGCATGGCTACCCGGTATGGAAGCATGAAACAGATTGAAGCATTTGGTCCGGAGGGTGAAACTATTATGGATTTTTCCATATACGATGCCATCCGTGCAGGCTTTGGAAAAGTGGTGTTTGTAATTCGGGAGGAATTTGCTGAACAGTTCAAGTCGATATTTGAGCCAAAATTGAATGGGAAAATTGAAACTGAATATGTTTATCAACATTTGGATGCTCATTTAAATGGATATGAGAGAAATCCTGAGCGTGCAAAGCCCTGGGGAACAGCACATGCAGTTTTGTGTGCCAGGGATGTCATTAACGAACCATATGCAGTTATCAACGCAGATGATTTTTATGGATATGATGCCTTTGTAAAAGCATATGATTTTCTGACCAATGGATGTAATTCTACAAATTATGCGATTGTTGGTTATGAATTAAGTCAAACGTTGTCGGATCATGGAACTGTAAATAGGGGTGTATGCTCTACAGATGAAGACGGTAACCTGGATAGTGTTGTTGAAAGATTGAATATTGCTAAATCAAACAATCATGTTACCTGCGAAGATGGTTTGATTCCTGAAACCCTTCCTTTGAATACAATTGTTTCTATGAATTTCTGGTGTTTTGATACATCTTCATTTGAATATACGGCTTCCCTTTTTCATGATTTTCTGCAAGTACATGGACAAGAACCGAAGTCTGAGTTCTTTATTCCTTTGGTTGCAGATAAATTCATCAGGGAGAATGGGGGGAAAGTGGAAGTAATTCCAACTTCAGCGCTTTGGTTTGGTGTAACTTATAAGGAAGATGCACCGGCTGTTAAAAAGAGTATTGATACATTGTTAGAGAAAGGTGAATACCCTGCAGGATTGTGGAAATAGAATGATGGTGTTTCTCCTCATATAAAAATGATAAAGCCGGCGAATGCCGGCTTTATGCTTGTATAGTTTTGGTTACGCAATGAAAAAGGGGATTAACTTATCCAAGAACAACCTTCACCATATAAACATGGTCTTGTACTTTACGAACTTGGTGGCTACGATCTGTTCCTTTTATTGAAGAATTGTTCTTCAATTTGATATTTAAATCAGGATCAGACTCTTTCAGTTCATTGAGCAAGGTGTAAATATTTTTGGATTTTGTTGCAAAAACCACTCCATTGGCTGAAGCCTGTCGGGCATTTAAAATACCAATCACTTCACCATTTTTATTTAAAACCGGACCACCGCTGTTTCCAGGGTTAGCAGATATAGCCAGCTGATAAGCAAGGGTATCTCCATCCAATCCGGATTTTGCACTTAAATAACCTTCATTATATACGATTTCATCTTTAGGATATCCAAGTGTATATACAGGTTCAGAAAGTTCTGTAGCATTTCTGCTAAAACCATAAGGGAGTTGCTTTGGAGCTTTGAAGTCTTCATCATGGATTTTCAAGATCGCTATATCTGATAAAGGATCTGTATGAATGATTTCTGCCTTGAATTCTTCTCCATCCTGATTTTCCACATATACCATTTTGGCATCTTTCAATACATGCGCACTGGTAACAAGAAATCCTTTTGGATCAATCATGAAGCTGGTTCCGCCAAATTTAACTGATGCACCTGGCTCAATCTTAGTTTTGAATTTGTTGAATTCAACCCTTTGGTTGGAAGATTGTTTTTCCAGGCTGGTAACTTTTCTTCTCAATTCCTCAATGTCACGAATAGGTGCATTGGGAGAGAAAATGGTCATCATTCCGCTGATAAATAAGGCTGTGATGCCTGCAATCGAAGCGGCAACAGCAACTACCCTTCGGTAGCGGCTCCACATGTTGATGATCTTGGCTTTGGTTTTGATCCTCAATTCCTTGATCAGTCCGTTTTCCTGAAGGGTTTCATGGGTGTCGTAAATATTTGATTTGAACCTACGGATTTCTCCGTAGCGATCCATTTCTTCAAGAAAGAAATGATATTCAACCACCATTTGATCCAATTCAGGATCATTTCTGCGCATGATCTCAAAAGAGCCTCTCTCAGCTTCACTGAGTTCACCTCTTAAATATTTTTCGACCATTTCGGCCAATTGCAATTGATCCATTATGAATTTTTATATTGAGCAAAGAATAGTTTCTTCAGTCGAACCAAACATTTATATTTTTGGTTTTTGGCATTGTCGGCATTTGTGTATCCAAAAAAACTGGCAATTTCTTGCATATTCTTGTGGTGTACATAAAACGCTTCAATCAAACTCTTGCAAGGTTCCCCAATCTTTCCCATGGCAGCCCTCATCGTCATATACTGCTTGGTCAGCTTTTCGTGGTCTTCCAAATCCTCTTCAACCGGAGCAATCTTGTCAAAATTTTCTATTTGTGTTTCAATCCTTCGCGCATATTGGAGCTTTTTAAGCCACAATCTTCGAGAAACAGAATACAAATAGGTCTTTATTTGGCAGGTAAGTTCAAAATCCGGTGTTTTGGCTTTTTCATAGAGTACCATCATAGCCTCTTGAAAAATATCTCTGGCATCGTCTTCAGAACCATTATTATAAACCACAAAGTGCTGTATAAGGCTGTAATTTTCCTTATATACAGACTCAATGGCATCTTTATCATTTCTGCCAATTGCCTTGAAAACCGCTTTTTCCTGTTCTGTTATACTCACTTGCGTATATTTAATACCGAAACACTATATATAGTAACCCACAAAAGAACGAAAAAAAAACTTTTAAAAATCGGGTTACTTTGTTTTACTTCGCGTATTAATTAACAATTATTCAATTTTAACATTCAAAAAAACAAGAGAATGAAAAAAGTATTCGTAATCATCGCTTTGGCTGCTCTCGCTTCATGCGGAGGTTCTGATTCTGCTGCAACTACAGATTCAACTGCAACTGCAGTAGACACAACTGCAACTGTTGATTCTACAGCTACAGATTCTACTGCTGCTGCTGATACAACTGCTGCTGCAGACTCAGCTAAGTAAGATTTTTTCATATGGCAAGCAATCGTTGAAGTCGTTCCGTTTCTACGGAATGACTTTTTTCGTTTATAATGCATTGGTAATCATATGCTTGTCTTTTTTCCACATCTTTTTCACACTTTAGGATTACCTTTGCAAAAATCTTATTTATGAATTTTGAAGAGTTAGGAATTGAAGAGGCCTTATTGCAAGGTATCGGAGCTCTAGGTTTTACAGAGCCTACCCCTATACAAGAACAAGCAATTCCAGTATTATTAAGCGGTACCAAAGATTTCGTAGGACTTGCCCAAACGGGTACTGGTAAAACGGCGGCTTTTGGTTTACCATTGTTACAATTGGTGGATGTTAAAAAGAACTTCCCTCAGGCCTTGGTGGTTTGTCCCACCCGTGAACTTTGTATGCAAATCACAAAAGATCTGCATTCTTTTGCCAAAACTAAAAAGGGACTCAAAACTGTAGCGGTATATGGCGGTGCTTCCATTGGCGAACAGATCAGAAGTCTTCGTTATGGTGCCCAGATCATCATTGCCACTCCGGGTCGTTTGATTGATCTGATTGAAAGAAATGCAATCGACCTCAATAACATTAATTATATCGTGTTGGATGAAGCCGATGAAATGTTAAACATGGGCTTTAGGGAGGATATTGAGTTTATTCTCAAAAACACCCCCAACAGGAACAGTATATGGTTGTTCAGTGCCACCATGCCACCTGAAGTAAAGCAGGTGAGCAAGCGCTTTATGGACAAGCCTCATGAAATTACGATTGGTAAGGTAAATGCAGCGAATGTAAATATTGACCATCAGTTTTATGTAACTTCCGGGATCAACAGATACCAAACCCTGAAACGAATTATTGATTTCAACCCTGGTATTTATGGTATCATTTTTACCCGTACCAAAGCTGATGCCCAAACCATCACTGAAAATTTAATTCGTGAGGGCTATGATATCGAAGCCTTGCATGGCGACCTTACACAAGCGCAACGCGACAAGGTAATGGGTAGATTCAGAGAGAAAAGTCTGCAACTCCTTATTGCAACTGATGTTGCAGCCAGGGGAATTGATGTTAAAGATATCACGCACGTTATCAACTATGAATTGCCAGATGATGTGGAAGTGTATACACACCGAAGCGGAAGAACTGGTAGAGCAGGCAAAAATGGTATTTGTTTGTCGATTGTTACCACCAGGGAAACATACCGTCTTCGTCAGGTGGAAAAATTGATCAACACCCGTTTCCATAAATTGGATATTCCAACAGGAAAGGATGTTTGCAGAAAGCAATTCTTTCATTTCATTGATAAAATGCTGAAGGCTGATATCAGCCATGGCGAATACGAAACCTATATTCCATTGTTACAGGAAAAATTTGCTGACACCAGCAAAGAAGAAATTCTTCAACGTGTAGCGGCATTGGAATTCGATCGTTTCCTTCAATACTATGAAAATGCAGCTGATTTAAATGCAAGGGATGATAGGAAAGCCGAAAGGTCTGCACCTCAAAGAGGTGAAGGTAGGTCTCAAGGGGAGCGTTCTATTTCGCGTAAACCATCATCCAGCGGAAGTGGCTATACCAAATTGTTTGTCAATTTAGGAACCAAAGATGGTTTCTATAAGGCAAGTTTCCTGCAATTCATCCTGGACATGAGTGATCTTAGCAAAGATGTTTTGGGTAAAATTGATATGAAGGATATGAATAGTTGGGTTGAAATTGAAGGAAGTGCCGCTAACCAAATGATTAAATCGTTGGATGGCAAAAAGTTCAAAGGAAGAAAAATTCGTATGAATGATGCCGATAGTGGTGGACCAAGAAAAAATTTCTAAAATTTTGGGAAACAAATTCCAATCCCTATATTTGTGAGATGACAACAAAGAGTAATTTCCGTTTTAGCTTTTTTTACTACTTCTTTACAGGAGGTACGGGATCTCTTTGTTGATAACACTAAATCAAAAACACAACATAAGAATCCCGGTACTAAATACCGGGATTTTTTTTAATACATCATCAAGATGGCAGAGAAGAAAACGAATAAGAAATCAGTTGGTGCAGGTAAAATGTCTGTAGATAAACCTATTGCCATTCAAGGCTATGAAGGGAGTTTTCATCAGGTTGCCGCACGGTCTTTTTTTGGTAAAAAAGTTGAGATTTTACCATGTGCCACATTCATAGATCTTATCAACGAAGCATCCAATGAAGCCAATACTGCTGGTGGAATCATGGCCATTGAGAATTCGATTGCAGGTAGCATCATGCCAAATTACAACCTACTTCAAAAATCTTCTCTCTTTGTAGCAGGTGAAGTGTATTTGCAGATTGATCAGAATCTGATGGTAAATCCAGGAGTGAAATTGTCTGATATCAAAGAAGTGCATTCACATCCAATGGCGTTGCAACAATGCTTAGGCTTTCTAAAAAAATATCCCTGGAAGTTGATTGAAACAGAAGATACTGCCTTGAGTGCCAAGAATATTCATCTCAAGAAGAATAAGCATGTAGCAGCAATTGCAAGCAAATTGGCATCAGAAATGTTTGAACTGGATATGATTGCGCCAAAGATCAATGATGTAAAAAACAATTACACTCGTTTTTTGATCTTGCTACGTGATCCGATAGAAATCCATGATGCAAATAAAGCATCCATCAATTTTCATACGGATCATACACAGGGAAGTCTCGCAAAAGTATTGACGCTGATTGCAGCGGAAGGCATCAACCTCAGCAAGTTGCAATCATTCCCCATCGCGGGTAGTAAATTCAATTATGGATTTCATGCTGATTTGGAATTCGATGATGTAAAGACCCTCCACAAAGTGATTAAAAAACTTCAGCCCAAAACGCAATACCTCCGTGTATTGGGTGTTTATAAAAAAGGAAAATACAACGCTTAATTTATGATCAAGGTTTCATCACGTTTGAATGGCATCGGAGAATATTATTTCTCTACCAAACTCAGAGAGATCGATGAGTTGAACAAGGCAGGTCATGCCGTGATCAATTTGGGCATTGGAAGCCCTGATCTTCCTCCACATCCCAGTGTTGTAGAGGCGCTTCATGCAGAGGCTGCCAAGCCAAATACACATGCGTATCAATCTTATAAAGGTTCTCCTATATTCAGAAAAGCCATTTCGGATTGGTATCAGAAGTGGTATCAGGTAAATGTGAATCCAGATACGGAAGTATTGCCTTTGATTGGAAGCAAGGAAGGAATTATGCATATTTGCATGACCTATTTGGAGTCAGGAGATGCCGCGCTTGTTCCGAATCCTGGATATCCTACCTATACCAGTGCTGTAAAATTATCTGGCGGTGAAGTACTTTCTTATAAGCTTGAGGCATCCAATGATTGGCATCCAGAAGTTCGTGTGTGGAAAAAAATGATAGATGAGTATAATGCTAATCATACAGGATCTGTTAAAATCATTTTCCTGAATTATCCGCATATGCCAACGGGACAACTTCCCGACAGTGCATTGTTGAAGGAGATGGTTGAATTTGCAAAGAAGGAACAAGTATTGATTGTACACGACAATCCTTATAGTTTCATTTTGAATGAAGAGCCCAGTAGTTTATTTGCAGCGGATGAAAATAAAGAAGTTGTAATTGAGCTCAATTCATTGAGCAAGTCGCATAACATGGCGGGTTGGCGCGTAGGTATGATTGTTGCCTCCGCTGAACATATCAACTCCATTCTGCGTTTCAAAAGCAATATGGATAGCGGGATGTTTCTTCCCGTGCAAATCGCTGCAGCAAAGGCTTTGGAACTTGGCGAAGAATGGTATAATAGCGTAAATGAAGTGTATCGTGAAAGAAAAGTTCTTGCATGTGAATTGCTTGATTTGTTGGACTGTGTTTATTCAACAGAACAAGTGGGTATGTTTGTTTGGGCAGCTATTCCTGACACATGTACATCAGGATATGAATTGAGTGATAAGGTATTGGCGGATGCAAAAGTATTCATTACACCTGGGGGCATTTTTGGAGATGCAGGCGACAGGTTCGTGCGTGTAAGTTTGTGTAGTAAGAAAGAGGTGTTGCAGCAGGCGATTGATAGAATAAAGGCAGTAGGCAATAGATAAGAGAAAAGAGAAAAGATAAAAGATAAAAGAGAAAGGAGAAAAGATAAAAGAGAAAGGAGGAAAGATAAAAGTGTTGAAAAAAAATTCATTGAATATCGAATAAAAATGGCAACAGGCAAAAACATAACAGTAATTGGTGTTGGACTCATTGGCGGTTCATTCGCATTGCAATGCAAGCTGAAGGGACTTGCATCCAGGGTTATGGGTGTTGATAACAATGCCTTACATGCCGAGCAAGCGTTGGCATTGGGTCTGGTCGATGAAATGCTATCATTGCAGGATGCAGTTGCACAGTCGGATGTTATCGTTCTTTCTATTCCAGTAGACAGCATGATTAAAATCCTGCCAATCATTTTGGATCAAGTCACACATCAGATAGTTATTGATATGGGATCTACAAAAAGTCAATTGACTGAAGTGGTAGCGTCTCATCCAAAACGTGGAAGATTTGTTGCGGCACATCCTATGTGGGGTACGGAGTATAGTGGTCCCAAAGCCGCAGTGCAAGGGGCTTTTGAGAATAAGTCTGTTATTCTCTGTAATCTTGAACAAAGCGATGCAGATGCAGTTGCGTATGCAAGGGAAATGTTTAATACGTTGAATATGCGCATCATTGAAATGAATGCACATGATCATGATTTGCATGCTGCTTATGTAAGTCATATTTCTCATATCACTTCTTTTGCTCTAGCAAATACGGTATTGGAAAAAGAAAGAGAAGACAATGCAATCTTTGAAATGGCCAGTGCGGGTTTTGAAAGTACTGTCAGGCTTGCCAAGAGTAACCCTGATATGTGGACGCCCATTTTCAAGCAAAATAAGGACAATGTACTGGATGTATTGAATGAGCATATCATGCAATTGAGAAAATTCAAATCATGTCTTGAAAAAGAGAATTGGGAGTACCTAAAAGAATTAATGGAAAATGCAAATCAGATCCGTAGGATCATTAAATAAACTAAAACAACCAACCTTCATTTAAACGTTAAATTTGCACAATGGAAACAACACAGACAAGTCATCAAGAGAAAGTACAAGCAGCCTGGAACAAGCGCCCACTCATCATTTCAGGTCCTTGTAGTGCTGAGACTGAAGAACAAGTTCTTGAAACTGCCCAGCGTCTTGCAAAAACAGGCAAGATAGATATGCTTCGCGCAGGTATTTGGAAACCACGTACCAAGCCCGGAATGTTTGAGGGAATTGGTGCTAAGGGATTACCTTGGTTACAACAAGCCAAAAAACTGACCGGACTTCCAACAACGGTTGAAGTGGCAACTGCCAAGCAAGTGGAAGATGCTTTGACTTTTGATGTTGATGTACTTTGGGTTGGAGCACGTACTACTGTGAATCCTTTCAGTGTGCAAGAAGTTGCAGATGCACTGAGGGGTGTAAAAGTTCCTGTTTTGATCAAGAATCCAATCAATCCAGATCTGGAATTGTGGCAAGGAGCAGTGGAGCGTATCACACGTGCTGGTATCAGTCAAGTTGGTTTGATACATCGTGGTTTTTCCTCTTATGGAAATACTGAATTCAGGAATGCACCGATGTGGCATCTTGCAATTGAAATGAAACGCAGAATGCCAGAACTACCTATCATCAATGACCCTTCTCATATTTGTGGCAGAAGAGATATATTATTATCAACTGCTCAAAAAGCAATGGATCTTGACTTTGACGGATTGATGCTTGAAAGTCATATTGATCCGGACAATGCATGGAGCGATGCGAAACAACAAATCACTCCTGAGCGTTTGGCTGAATTGTTGGATGAAATTCAATGGAGAAAAGAAGATGTTTCTTCTGAAACTTTCCATGCAGCACTCGATAAGTTAAGAGAGCAAATCAATCACATTGATGATGAATTGATGCAACTGATTTCACAGCGTATGAACATTGCTGAAAAGATCGGAGATTATAAAAAGAATAACAACGTTACCATTCTTCAAACTTCCAGGTGGAATGAAATTCTTGAAAAAGCTGTTAAAAAGGCTGGCAAGCTTTCATTGAGTGAAGAATTTGTAACCAAATACATGGATGCAATCCACATGGAAAGCATCAACAGGCAGAACAAGGTGATGAACGATTAATTTTCGTTAAAACCAATATATGGTCCAAGTATTTTTATACGTACATATCATCTGGTCAACTTCGAACAGGAATCGTTTTTTAACAAAGCCTGTTCGAGTTGTCCTCTTTTCACACATGAAAAAGGTGGCCGAGGAAAAAGGCATTCATGTTATTGAAGTCAATGGTGTGGAGGATCATATGCATCTTTTGCTTCAAATGCATCCTGCTCAAAATCTATCTCAGGTAATGCGTTTGTTGCGTGCAGAATCAACCGAGTGGTTAAATGATACGCAATTGGTAAAACAGGAATTCAGTTGGTCAGAAGAAATCATCGCATATTCTGTGAGTCCGGGTTCTTTGCAACAGGTGGCTAATTTCATAGAACGGCAAGAAGAATATCATTTGAATAAATCATTTGAGAGTGAGATTGAGGTGTTTCAGAAAAACGATAAACAATAAACATGTCTACATTCAAGTACGCTTTTTCACAAAAAACTGTTGAAGTATATTTTGATCAATCTTTCAGGACTTTGTCCACTGTGGTTGATAAAGAGAAGGCGATCATTATAACAGATGAAAATATTTTCCTTTCGCAGAAAAATAAATTCAAGGGATGGAATGTAATCACCTTGAAAGCAGGAGAGGAGTTTAAGATACAAGCCACGGTAGATGCGGTGATTCAACAATTGATTGCATTCAAGGCTGACAGGAGATCTGTTCTTGTTGGTGTTGGAGGTGGGGTCATCACGGATTTAACTGGCTTTATTGCATCGATTTACATGCGTGGAATACAATTCGGTTTTGTTCCATCTTCATTGCTTGCCATGGTGGATGCTTCTATTGGTGGCAAAAATGGAATTGATGTTGGTGAATACAAAAATATGGTTGGGGTGATTCGTCAGCCTTCTTTTTTATTTTATGATTTGAGTATGTTGAAAACATTGCCTGATCAGGAATGGTCGAATGGCTTTGCAGAAATCATCAAACATGGCTGCATCCTCGATGCAAAACTTTTTGCGTTGTTGGAAAATACAGATCTTTCTAAATTGAAAAGACGAATTTCCTTATTGAAGCAAGTGATACTGACCAATGTGAAGATCAAGGCTGGTATCGTGAAGAAAGATGAGTTTGAACAAGGGGAACGTAAACTTTTGAATTTCGGTCATACCGTAGGACATGCATTGGAAACACAATATGAACTTACACATGGGCAAGCAATTTCCCTTGGAATGATCTTCGCATCCTGGTTGTCAGAAAAAATACATAAGTTCAAAGATGCTGAAAGAATTGAAAAAACCTTGGTGTCATTTGGATTGCCCACAAGGGCGAATTTTGATCCAAAAAAAGTTTTCGGCATTTTGCAAATGGATAAAAAACGTGTAAATAAAACCATGAGTTTTATTTTATTAAAACGAATTGGCAAAGGAGTAATAACGGAAATCCCCGTGAGGGATTTATTGGGGTATATGACTGAGTTCAATAACATCAACAAGAAATATAAATAGTCGCATGAGAGCAATTGTGAAGCCATCATTGGCAAAGGGGCACATATTGGCACCAAGATCAAAAAGCGATATGCAGAGGGCATGTGCTGCAGCACTTTTACACAAAGGCATTACATATATTGTTAATCCTGGCAATAGCAATGATGATCTTGCTGCATTGGATGTTATACAAAAGCTTGGAGCAACAGTTACTGTAGATGAAAGCCGAATTAAAGTAATTAGCATTGGTGTCAATCCAATTGATGATGAAATAAATTGTGGTGAGAGTGGTTTGGGAATTAGAATGTTTACACCCATTGCTGCTACCAGTTCAAGGCCGCTTACCATCAATGGTACTGGATCTCTTGTAAAACGCCCGATGGATTTTTTTGATGAAATATTTCCTCAATTAGGTATCAATATTCAATCCAATGGAGGAAAACTTCCCTTGCATATTCAAGGGCCTCTGGTTCCTTCAAGTATTGAAGTGGATGGAAGTTTGAGCTCACAGTTTTTGACTGGATTGTTGATGGCTTATGCATCAACAAATATTGGAGATATAACAATTATTGTAAAAGATTTGAAGAGTAAGCCCTATATAGATATGACGCTTCGTGTTATCAAGGCATTTGGAATGAGGTCTCCGGTAGTGGATAATTATGAAACTTTTACATTCAGTTCAACTTCTTCAAATACAACAGTTGACCCAATGACATATTCAGTGGAGGGTGATTGGAGTGGTGCCGCATTTTTGTTTGTTGCAGGTGCTATTTCTGGTGAAGTCGTGATTGAAGGAATGGAAGCTGATTCTGTTCAGGCAGATAGAATGATATTAAAGGCAATTAAGGATTCAGGTGCTTTTCTTGAATTAAATGATGGAGTATATAGAGTTGCACCATCGCCATTGAATGCATTCGAGTTTGATGCGACAGAATGTCCAGATTTGTTTCCACCTTTGGTTGCTTTGGCATCTTATTGCAAAGGAATCTCCAAAATCAAAGGTGCAAATCGACTCACGCATAAGGAAAGCAACAGAGCCATTACATTGCAGGAGGTTTTTGGGAAGATGGGAATACACATTGATTTGGAGGATGATGTTATGTTGGTGCATGGAGGAAATGGTTTGAAGGGAGCAGCTGTTCATTCACATCATGATCATCGTATTGCCATGGCTGCGGCGATTGCGGCAATGGGGGCTTCAGGAGAAACAACAATAGATGATGCTGAGGCAATCAATAAATCTTATCCGCATTTTTATGAAGATATTATTTCTTTAGGGGCCCATGTAACTTTGCAAACGAACTAATCGAACTATATGAATCATTTCGGAAAACTTTTTACAGTATCAATCTTTGGTGAATCACATGGTGAAAGTGTTGGTGTTGTGATTGATGGATGTCCTTCAGGGATGCCATTGACTGTTGAAGATTTTGTTGTTGATACCCAACGAAGAAAAGGAGGTACTCAAAAAGGAGTTACACCAAGACAGGAAGAGGATTTGCCTTTATTTAAAAGTGGCATGTTCAATGGGAAGACCACAGGGGCACCATTGACATTGTTGTTTGAAAATAAAAATACACGTTCAGGAGATTATGAGAAACAACGTGCAGTACCCCGACCTGGACATGCTGATTTTGTTGCAAGTAAAAAATATGGTGGGTTTGAAGACTTCAGGGGTGGGGGGCATTTCAGTGGAAGATTGACACTGTGTTTGGTAGCTGCAGGTGTTGTGGCAAAAAAAGTTTTAAAAGGAATTTCTATTCAGTCTGAAATAATTTCCATTGGTGGCGAAAAGAATATCGAAGCGGGATTGCAAAAAGCAATTGATCAGAAAGATTCCGTTGGCGGCATTGTAGAATGCAGTGTAAGCGGATTGCCCATCGGACTAGGCGAGCCTTTTTTTGACTCTGTTGAATCATTGATTTCGCATGCTGCTTTTGCTATACCAGCAGTCAGAGGTATTGAATTCGGAACAGGCTTCGCGGCAGCATCTATGTATGGTGTTGATCATAATGACCCCATTGAAAACATTGATGGGAAAACAACAACAAATCATGCTGGTGGAGTAGTTGGTGGCATTACAAATGGGAATGAGTTTGTATTTAGGATTGCTATCAAACCAACTTCTTCAACCCCCAAAGAACAATATACATATAACTGGGAGACTGATGCAATGGAAAATTTTGCTGTACGAGGTAGGCATGATCTGTGTATTGCCTTAAGAGTTCCTCCTGTATTAGAGGGTGTGGCAGCTATTGTCTTTGCAGATTTGATGTTGCGTTATCAACAAATAAAATCCGTATATTCATAGACAGAACCCCCAAAAATGAGTTTGATTTATCATATTACGACTAAAACAGATTGGGCTGATGCTCAATCAAAAGGATTTTATGAAGCGCCTGCATTAAAAGAAGAAGGATTTATTCATTGTTGTGAAGCAGCTCAAGTTGATCATATCAAATCCAAATATTATACACAGACAGCTGATCTGGTTAAATTGATCATTGATACCGAAAAATTGAAAAGTCAATTGGTATTTGAATGGTCTCCATCGCTGGAGGAAACCTTCCCTCATATTTATGGGCCTATCGATATGGATGCCGTTGTAGGAGTGGAAGAATTAACGTGATTGCCTATTTTCCAATTTGATTGAAAGGGATATCCAAAACTGGATAGTTTTGAGTATTTGGCCAACTGTAATGCCACCATTCAGTTTCAAATACGTTGAAACCATATTTGAGCATTACCGATTTGAGTAATTCACGATTCCTGATTTTCTTGTCATCAAGTTGCATAAAACCATGATGAGCAGCTTCAGTGAAATCATCAAAGCCTGTAGGCATTTCAATTTCTTTTCCTGATTTCAGATTGTACAGCGTCATGTCGATTGCTATCCCCCTGTTATGACCACTACCTTTAGAAGGGTTTGCTACATATCTTTCATCATGAATTAAATCCCAAAACCTACGTGTTACACTATAAGGTCTATATGCGTCCCATACTTTAATTCCCAATCCTATTGTTTCCAGTTCTTTTGAAACCGCAGACAAAGCAAATGCTGCATCTTTTCTCATAAATGTTTTATGTGTATTATGAGGATATAATCTTACGTGCGTAAAATTGTTTACAGTTGCATATCTTAAATCAATTTGAATATTGTGAACAATACTTTTTAATTCCAACATGATCAAACGATCATTGGCTTTTGTTTGTTCTTTATATAATGAAATATCACTCACTACTTTTAGGGTATCCTGATTGTTTTGTGCACATACAGTTGCACTGATCAAGGATAGCATCAAATGTGCAATAATATTTTTCAATGGTTCAATAGTTTTATTTAGTTTCAGTATGACTAAGTTAAGTATGTTCATGGGTTTTCAAATGAGGGATACGATTCAATTTTTTTCAATAGGCATGATGTTGTTAGTGGCAACATCATGCGATCGGGTCATTAAAAAGGTAGATGCACCAGACCCAGTGATGGTACCTGTTATCTTACAACATGACAAAGATGAGCGTTTGTTGCAGATATTATCAGGTGCTGATCATGGAGAAGATCAATTTGTATATTTCAAGAATCTCATTTCCGCAAAAGAGGAAATGATAGGTGGGATTTGGTCAAGAGATTCTGTAGTAAGAGCAAAAGCAGATACATTCATAACTCTTTTGACTGATGCTCCCTATTACGGATTATTATCCAAGTGGTATGATCTAGACAAGATTAAAGTTGATCTTTCTATATTGGAAGACTCTGCCAAGCGTTTGGATCTTTCGCATTGGGCGCTGTTTGAAATTCATATGACACATGCATTTTTGTCTATCTGCAATGATGTTCACTTTGGCCGCATTAAAGAAGACAGCATTGACCAACGAAAATTACGTAAGATCAATGATTCAATGGCGATAAGCCTTTTACGAAGAGTCAAATCAAATGAATCTCTTAATGGTATTCTCTCTAGTTTGGAACCAAGGCATCAAGGATATCATTTAATTAAGGAGAAGTTACTTGCATTGATACCTGAAATGGGAAGTAAAAGATTTACGTTTGTTGGCTTCCCATGGAAAGACAGTATGTTGTTTTACAATCAATTGGCTAGTCGGTTGTCAGAAGATGGTTATATGAAAAAAGTTGTTGATCCGGATTCTGTTTTTTTATCACAGGTCATAAAAAAAGCCCAACAAAAAATGGGTTTAAAGATCGATGGCAAGGCCGGCACCCAATTAACAGATGCCCTGAATCATTGGGATTATGTTGATTTTGCCAGAATGGCCATCAATATGGAGCGATATAGATTGCTTCCAGACAGTATGCCAGATCAATATGCTTTTGTGAACATTCCATCTTTTTCTTTGAGGGTTTTTCATCATGATACTGTTGCTGTGAAAAGCAAGGTGATTGTTGGGAAAGTGAAAACACAAAGTCCCGTTTTGAACAGCAAATTTGCCAACCTTGTTTTGTATCCACAATGGACCGTTCCTTATAGTATCGTTTTTAAAGAAATTGCACCAAAGATGGTAAAAGATCCAACCTATCTGAAATCAGAAAACATGTTCATTGTTGACAAACGGGATAGCATTGTAGACGCGTCCAAAATCAAATGGGATAAAATCACTCCAGAAAATTTTCATTATCAAATCAGGCAAGGTGAGGGAATTGACAATTCATTAGGAGTATTGAAATTCAATTTCAGCAATAAATATGCAGTATATCTTCATGATACCAATGCACGTTTTTTATTCTCTTTGGATAAACGAATGCTTAGCCATGGTTGCATTCGGGTTGAAAAGTGGATGGACCTGGCATCTTATTTATTGGAGCCCTCAGCTTCCCCCAAGCCTTCAGCGGAATTGAAAAAAATGTTAGAAGAAGAAAAGAAAAGGGGAATTCCTTTGAAAACCAGGATTCCTTTGTATATCCGTTATTTCACGTGGTATGAAATTGATGGAGCGTTAAAACAGTTTCAGGATGGATATGGGATCGACAATGAATTGATTTACAGTTATATGCACAACTAGTTAGGCGATTTCGCCTAAAATTCTTACATTCATATTGACCCTTTTGTGTATGAATTCAAGTAAACAATTTTTGATTTTTTTAAAATTGTTGCTGATAGTTCTTCTATCAGTGCCTGCTTCTCATGTGGAAGCACAGACTAAAACTGTCAAAAAGGTTGCACATAAGCATCGTAAGCCAATACATAAACGAACTAAAATAAACTATCGGAAAAAGCCAATTGTAGATACGGCGATAGGTATTGCAAGTTTTTATTCAGATAAGTTTATAGGAAGAAAAACTGCCAATGGTGAGCGATTTAGTCAGAAAAAGTTAACATGCGCTCACAATACACTTCCTTTTGGCACACACGTGAAAGTGACAAACCTGAAGAATAACAAATCTGTCATTGTTCGTGTAACAGATCGTTTACATCATAACAATCCTCGTTTGGTAGATCTTTCTAAATTAGCTGCTTCCAAGATTGGTTTTTCACAAAGAGGTGTTATCAGCGTAAAAGTTGAGGTCATAAAACCTGATTCAACAACGTCTATGATCAATTCAAACAAATAAATAATTCATTAATTCTTCTTTCCGCCAAGTATTCTCTTTAAGAACCCATTTCTTTTCTTTGTAATAGTGTCTTTGACTGCAGGTGCATTTTGATTTGATTTTTCTTGATTTGAATTGGCTGCGGGTTGTTCTTTTTTTGAAGAAGGGTCTTCAAAAGTTTTGGATTCAGTTACTACTTTTTCGGAGCCATCACTGATTGGAATCTCAATATATTCATTTCCTTTTCCAACACCTTCATCCCCTCCTTCTACCGGTAGCTCTTCCGTTTGCTGGATTTGATTATAGTCAAATAGGATCTCGTTCTGCATGTTTGCAGGGGCAAGGAATTTTGCAGAGCCATCTATATTTAATGACTTGTCATTGAATACCTGTTGGTAGTAATAAGCCCAAGCCGGCATAGCCATTTGTGATCCTCCGGAGGTATATAACATACGTAAGAAAGGGTCATCGCAACCAACCCAAACACCGGAAAGCAATTGGGGACTAAATCCTATAAACCAACCATCTGCATTATCATTGGTAGTTCCTGTTTTACCTGCTACTTCGTTGCTTATGCCATAGGCACCACGAAGTGCGCGGCCAGTTCCAAAATCAACCACCCCTTGCAGCATTTTCGTCATGATATAAGCTTCGGTTTCACTGATTAATTCTTTTGTTTGTGCTCTGAAAGAAGCCAATACATTGCCATTTCTGTCTTCAATTCTGCTGATGAAATAAGGTTTTACATTGAAACCTCTGCCTGGAAACATACTATATGCCTGTACCATTTCAACAAGTGAAAGATCTGCAGACCCCAATGCAATGGATGGGTAAGGCGGGATCCTATTTTGTATGCCACATTGTTTGGCAAATTCCACTGTTTTCTCAACCCCCAGATGATTAATCAAGTAAACGGCACCAGGATTTTGAGAAAAGGCAAGACAGATGGCCATGGGACCTCCATTTCCTGAAATCATTTTCCCACCCATATCAATAGGGCCAGCTGGTAAAACAGTTTCAGGTTTGAAGCCATTCATTACACCAAGTGTATACAAGATTGGTTTGAAGGTGGATCCAACCTGTCTTTTTGTTCTGATATTTACATGATCAAATTTGAAGCGTTTGAAATTGCTTCCTCCCACCCAGGCTTTTACTTCGCCGGTCATCGGATCCATGGAAAGCAACCCTATCTGCATAATGGTTTTATGATATCGGATTGAGTCAAGCGGACTCATCAATGTATCTTTTTCCCTTTTTTCATTCCAAGCAAAAATTTTCATTGGAACAGGTTGGGTAAATACCTTACGGATTTCATCTTCTGTAGATCCATCCTCAATCATATTTTTCCACCTGTCGGTTTGTTTCAGCGCGGCATCCAATACAGCCTTTCCTTCTTTTGTTTTCCAAACAGAGCCATCCTTGATATTTTGTTGACTATTGAAAACTTTTTGAAGGTTTTGCATGTGACGATACACAGCGATCTCTGCATATTCTTGCATGCGGGGATTGATGGTGGTATAGATCTTTAAACCATCTTTGTAAATGTCATATGGCTCTCCTGTATTTGGATTCTTGTTTTCCTTACACCAAGTTTTGATTTCATCTTTCAAAATTTCCCTGAAATAAGGGGCAATACCTGCATTTTCATCAAGTTTGAGATATTTAAGTGCAATAGGCGCAATCTTTAAATTCCTTGCCTCTTCTTTGCTAAGAAAATTATTACGAACCATTTGGTCAAGCACGGTATTTCTTCTGGCCATTGCCGCTTTTGGATTCCTTCTTGGATTGTATTTGGTACTTCCTTTTAAAAGGCCTACCAAAACGGCAGATTCTTCAACTGATAATTGTCCAGGCTCTTTTTGGAAATAGGTTTTGGCTGCATTTCGGATGCCATATGTTTCATCACCATAATTCACCATATTCAGGTAAAGCGTGACAATTTCTTCCTTTGTGAAATTCTTTTCAAGTCTGATTGCTACAATCCACTCTTTTAGTTTTTCTATCATGCGCATGACAGACTTTCGGCTTTCTTGTCCAAGCAATGC
>CANFHO010000061.1 GCA_947447005.1 Chitinophagaceae bacterium | reverse complement strand
GGTAGGCTATTGGATGGATAAGAAGAGGGTGTATGTGAGGGTTTGATTTTAAACGAAAGGAGAAAAGAGAAAAGAGAAAAATGAAACAGCCGTTGATTTTTAACTCGGAAAAAAAGAATTGTATTTTCTCCTTTCTCTTTTCTCCTTTCTCTTTTCTCCTTTCTCTTTTCTCCTTTCTCCTTTCTCTTTTCTCTTTTCTCCTTTCTCTTTTCTCCTTTCTCCTTTCTCCTTTCTCTTTTCGTTTATAAAAGTTCCTCATAATTGAACGCTTCCCTTGGTTCCTCGAGTAGGCGGAAATCTTTACGGATGGTTTTTGCATCCATCAGATCAGAAGAGATTTGATATGATGCAATACGCGCAATGGCTTCAGTGGAAAGATCTGACTGGATCCATTGTTCGGCTTCGTCTTCAGGCAGGATGACAGGCATCCGTTTTTTCTTGTTGTGAACCATTTCCATCAAGGGGTTCGCTGCGGTGGTGAGGATGGCAAAACTGTCAACCATCTCCCCTGTCTTTTGATCCACCCAGGGATTGTAGATCCCGGCCATGTAAAAATACTCCTGATCCTTGAGTGAAATATAATAAGGGTATGCAGTATCCTTGCCGCCTGGAGGAGTAAAATGACGCCATTCATAAAAACCTGTTGCCAATACCAGACATCTTCGTTGCATGGCTGCCTCCTTGTAGGTAGGCTTGTTCAGAATTTCTTCCCCGATGGCATTTAAAGTATTGTGTGGAAAGTCCTTTCTCCCGGTTTTAGGATTGAGTCCGCCTTTTCTGAAATGAAGCAAATCTTCAGCTGAACGGATGTAAGAAGGTATAAATTCCCAATGCATCATCATTGGAATAAAGTCGGACCCACCCTCAATAGGTTTTAATACAGGCCACATTGGATAATTAAATCCGCTGGCATAAGGTTGTTCAACGTTGATATTCAGCTCATTAAGCTTCTTTTCCTTTTTTTTCAATTTGATATGGGAAGCCCTGTTGATATTGATACCTATATGGAAACACATGTATGCAATTTATGAAATGGCAGTCCCACTGCAAATATTTCCTTAAATCCGCCCCGAATCCCTATTTTTGTGACAATCAATAGATCATAATGGAATACAATACAACGCGGAACCACCTGGAGATGAGGGAGTATGGCAGACATGTGCAGAAAATGGTTGACCACATTCTTACGATCGAGGATAAAGAGCGCAGACAAAAAAATGCACATGCTGTTATAGAACTCATGGGCTTTTTGAACCCTCAATTGAAAAATATTGAGGATTACAGACATAAATTATGGGACCATCTTTTTCTCATTTCAGATTTCAAACTTGATGTAGAAAGTCCTTACCCCATTCCAACAGAAGAATCGCTCAGAGCGAAACCTGCACCACTTCCATATCCTAAGCGCTACCCCCGTTATTATCATCTTGGGAAGCATTTGGAATTGGTGATTAACAAGGCCATGTCTGAGGAAAATGAAGAAAAGCGTTCAGGATTTGCACATGCTATTGCTTATTACATGAAGTTGGCATACAATACTTGGCATAAGGAACTTATTCCTGATGAAAGCATCAGAAGTGAGATGAATTCTATTACCAGTGGCCAACTTGAGTTCACCAATACACCTTATGTGAAAGCATACAGGGAGCGAGAAGATCGTTTTGTGAAACGTGGTAAAGGAGGTGGATTCCAACAACGAAATAACAGAAATGGAGGTGGTGGCGGTAAAAACAGACCCCCCCAACAAAAATTCGGCAAGAAGCGTTTCAAATAGACGGCTTCTTTTCACGCCAAAAAATCAATCATGAAGGCTTTTGAAGTATACGGTGGCAAAAAGCTCCAAGGCGAAATCATACCTCAAGGTGCCAAGAATGAGGCACTTCAGATCATCAGTGCAGTACTGATCACCCCTGAGCCAGTTATCATCCACAACATACCTGATATTCTTGATGTAAATCTGCTCATTGACCTATTGGCAGATATGGGTGTTAAAGTAGAAAGGATTGATCGACATTCTTGTCGCTTTGAAGCCAATAATATTCATCTCGAGAAGCTGGATGACCCTGCATTTCAACAGAAAAGTAGTCGTCTCCGCGGCTCTGTGATGATTGCCGGCCCGTTGTTAGCTCGTTTCCACAAGGCATTCATGCCCAAGCCAGGAGGAGATAAAATTGGCAGAAGAAGATTGGATACACACGTGATTGGTTTTGAAAAGCTTGGTGTAAAATTTGAATATGTAGCTGGAGATGGCTTTTTCAGACTGAAGGCTGATAAGCTCAAAGGAACAGATCTTTTGCTGGAAGAACCGAGCGTAACGGGTACAGCCAATATCATCTTAGCTGCCGTGATGGCACAAGGAACAACAACCATTTACAATGCAGCATGCGAGCCATATATTCAACAGCTTTGCCACATGCTCAATAGAATGGGTGCAAAAATAACGGGCATCAAATCCAATTTACTCACCATTGAAGGTGTAGAAAGTTTGGGAGGCACAGAACATACCATGCTTCCAGACATGATTGAAGTGGGCTCCTTTATTGGTATGGCGGCGATGACACAGAGCAGCATCACCATCAAAAATGCCGGCATCCCATTTCTTGGTGTAATTCCTGAAAAATTTCAACAACTGGGCATAGCACTTGAATGCAAAGGCGACGATATCATTGTACACGAGCAAGAAGTGTATGAGATTCAGAATTTTATCGATGGGTCTGTATTAACCATATATGATCATCCTTGGCCGGGAATGACACCTGATTTGCTTAGTATTCTATTGGTCGTTGCCACCCAGGCTAAAGGAAGTGTGCTCATTCACCAGAAAATGTTTGAAAGCCGACTCTTTTTCGTGGATAAACTGATGGACATGGGTGCAAGAATTATTTTATGCGACCCTCATCGAGCAGCGGTTATTGGTTTGGAAAGAGCACAGGCATTGCGAGGTATTACCATGTCGAGTCCTGATATACGTGCAGGTGTGGCATTGTTGATAGCTGCCCTGAGTGCAGAAGGTAAAAGCATTATCCAGAATATTGAACAGATAGACAGAGGCTACCAATATATTGACCAACGATTACAGGCATTGGGTGCCCAGATCAGCAGAATTGATTACTGATATGATAACCGACAATCAAAAAATCATCATCCTTACTGCACCTTCCGGGGCCGGTAAAACAACCATTAAAACACAATTGCTTAAAGCCCTTCCGGAAAGACTTTCATTCAGCGTATCAGCCACTACCCGAAAAATAAGAGAAGGTGAAAAAGATGGTGTGGATTATCATTACATGTCCTTGAATGATTTCAAAACACAAATTGATGCCTCGTCTTTCGTTGAATGGGAAATGGTTTATCCGGGGATGTATTACGGAACAACCGTAAACGAAATGAAACGCATATGGAATGAAGGGAAAATACCGCTGTTGGATATAGACGTTCAAGGTGCCCTGAATGTAAAAAAGCAATTTGGCGAACAAGTGTTGACAATATTCATTGAGCCACCTTCTTTGGAAGTGCTCAAGGAGAGGCTGACAAAAAGGGGAACAGACAGTACAGAAAACATCAAAACCCGAATAGATAAGGCAGAAGAAGAGTTGGGGTACAAAAAAGAATTTGATTTGTTGATCATGAATGATGATCTTCAAAAAGCAACAAATGAAACGATTCGTGCAGTGTTGACTTTTATATAATATCTTTTGCAATTAATTTTAATGCAGAAGAAAAAATAGACGCATTTATACATTAATATGGGAACATTCTTATTGATATGCATTTTAATCGCATTTCTTCTAGGCGGGTTCTTTGCCGGAGTGGAAGTTGGTTTTGTTTCACTCAACAGACTTACCATTGAACTGAAAAAAAAGCAACGTTCCAAAAGTGCATTTATTCTTTCTGATTTTTTAGACGCCCCATCTAAATTCATCAGCTCAATGATTGTTGGCATTTCGATTTCCATCGCCCTTTATGGAATGCTTGTTGATCAACTCCTTACGCCGCTTTGGAAATTCACGGAAGCTACGCTTCATGATGATTTTATCCCATACTTTTTTTATATCAGGATTATTTTTGACCTCATTGTATCCTCTACTGCATTCTTATTTTATTTTTTCTTTTCAAGAGCCATATTCATTGCAAAGAGCGATACACTCATGTTTTTCCTCACTCCATTGCTCACATTTTTCTACAACATATTTTATCCCATTGCGGATTTTTTTGTTGCAAGATCTCAATGGATATTAAAAAACCTATTGAATGTACGCGTGCGTCATGGTATCAATAATTTCACACGATTGGAACTGGAGCATACCCTTCAACACAAAGAAAAGCAATCTGAAAGCCAGGAACTGAATAAAGAGCTTTTTGAAAATGCCCTCACCCTGCCGTATGTAAAGATCAGACATTGTCTTGTTCCCAGAAAGGAGATTGAAGCAATCGCAGTTGATGAATCGATAATTGCACTGAAGCATAAATTTGTATCAACCAATATGAGTAAGTTGGTTGTTTATGATAAAAATATTGATCAGATTCTGGGATACGTTCACCAATTATCACTCTTCAAAGAGCCTGAAAACATCAGTGCCATTTTGATGCCCATCCCTGCTGTTCCTGAAACAATGACGGCAACGGATCTCATGAATAAGCTAATAAAAGAAAGGAAAAGCATGGCCTGGGTGGTTGATGAATTTGGAGGAACATCCGGAATTGTAACCATGGAAGATATTTTAGAAGAACTCTTTGGTGAAATAAAAGACGAATATGATGTTGAAGAGTTTATAGAAAAAAACGAAAATGAAGATGAGTATACATTTTCAGGAAGATTGGAAATTGAATACCTGAAAGAAAAGTATAAACTCGATCTGGAAATGAATGACTCAGAAACCCTTTCTGGTTTTATCATTCATCACCATGAATCCATTCCTAAAGAAAATGAAATCATCCATATAGGAAGATATGAATTTGAGATTCTTGCAGTCACGAATACAAGAATAGAATTGGTCAAGATGACCAAGATTCTATAATCAAATGGGGCATTTGACTCCCCTGGATTTTACTCTTTTTACAACTTGATATGGACTTATCACCAAAGCAATATAGCCACCGCCATTTTGCAGATTTCTTTTAGCAGATATCAAATTCATGTGATGCAAACCCATTAACAATGGACCCGCCTTGATTGCAGCACCCATCCATGTTTGTCCATAATGATTGATGCTGACAGGTACATAAAACCCAAAGTTTCTGTTTTCAATACGTGGCGTAATGCTGAACAGATTCATTTCATGCAAGGTATATTTTCCTGGATATAAGATCGATGCAGCGTTCAAACTCATTTCTGCATTAACGAAGATGTAATCAGTCAACTTCCTGTCAATATTAACCACCAATCTTGATGGGAGATATATTTGGTATCTGCCACTAAGCTTTGAGAAAGTATTAACCATTGTCTTGAGGGTATCTGTTAAGGTTTGCATCGACTGAATAGATGCATCAAATTTATTTTCAAATTTTACACCATATGCGTTGGGGCTTATGCCACTTGTTTTTGCACTTTGGATACCATATCGATATTGTGCAAATCCAAGATCCATCAAGGAAACAGAAAACTTCCAGATATAATCATCATTCGGTGTCTCATCAAATTGAAAATAATTTCTGGGATCTTTCACCATATATTCAAACCCAATATCGAGTGAGCCTCCGGTATCAGTTTGCTTAAATCCATTTTTAAGATTCGATGATAAAGGACTATTGGGATCCCAGGTTTCCAATACGTGTGGATATGCATAGGTCAATTCAGCCTGTGTAAAATAATATGAAGGAGGTGAACTAAAGGCAACCCGGTCAATACGTCCATCATACTCATCGAATACAATACCAGATATACCTCTGTTGACTTTCATTGTAACACCCAAATTCAGTTTTGTTTCTTTGGATTCAAAAACAGTTTTTGCCAATGTGCCAAATAGCTCAGTCCAGGTACTTGACAATAATTTCGCCTTAAACGGCTGATTATTAAAGTTCACACCCAAAAAACTATTTGAAGAAGTAATGGTGTCTATGTAATTATATTTTGAAGTAATGGCATTGGTAACTGACCGAATATTAGCACCAAAAGAAATGGCAAGTTTTCTGTTGATCTTGATACGGGTGTTGAAAAGATTCAAATTACTGCTATTAAAAATCTTTCTTTCGTATTCTCCATTGTTAAACCAAGTGGCATACGGTGTTCCAGTGGCTGCATTCACTGGCTTATAGATATAATACAGGTTAGAATAATTTTTGGTTTGAAATCCCAAAAGGGTGACATCCCATGGCAATGGAGAAGATAAGATAGAAGAAGGATTATATCCGACAGCTATGCTCCCCGCATAATCTGATCCATGCAAAGCCTGGTAATTTTGAGCAACAAGCTTTACTGAAAAAGTCATGAACAACAAAAGAAATTTGATGTAGAGCCTCATTTTACAAAACTCGTGAATATATTCATTTAATCTATCGTAGATGTAAGATAAATATCCATGCAACATTATTCAAATCAAATTTGATGTGCAGTTTTGCTTTTTTTATGCGTTTGGTAGAATAAAGTCGTCTATTTTTGGGACTACTACTTAAATTGACCTACTTCATGTTCAACACTATCAGGCCATTCAAGCTATCTTTTATCAATACCTGCATTACTGCAGCTATTGCAATGGGCATAATCCTGGGATGCTATTCCTGTGGAAACAAGAAACCTTTATTTGAAAAAATCAGTTCAGAAAAAAGTGGTATTCATTTTAATAACCAGGTGGATGAAACACCATATTTCAATGTGTTGAATTATGAATACATCTACAATGGAGGCGGCGTAGGCATTGGCGATTTCAATAACGATAGTTTACCAGATATCTATTTTACAGGCAGTCGCGTTTCAAATAAATTATATCTCAACAAAGGCAATCTTCAATTTGAAGATATAACAGAAGCGGCCCATGTGGGAGGAGAAGACAAATGGTGCAAGGGGGTCTCTATTGTCGATATCAATAACGACGGACTTCAAGACATCTATGTTTGTGCCGCGGTGGCCGACAGTGCAGAGCGAAGGAGAAATATTCTCTATGTTAACAAAGGAGTTGATCCGAAGACAGGCATTCCGCAGTTTATTGATGAAGCCTTGGCATATGGATTGGCAGATGAAGCCAGTACACATATGGCAGCATTCTTTGATTATGACAATGATGGAGACCTTGATGTATACCTGTTGGAAAATGATATCATAGGCGGTGTAAACCCCAATGATTTCAGGCCCATCAGAACAGATGGCAGCTGGCCCAATACAGATAAGCTTCTACGCAATGATGCCAATCCTTCTCTCGGACATCCAGTATTTACAGATGTTTCAAAGCAAGCAGGTATTCAGATTGAAGGATATGGACTTGGTGTAAACATCACCGATATCAACAATGATGGATGGGGTGACATTTATGTAAGCAACGATTATATTTCCAACAATCTGTTGTACATCAATAACAAAAACGGAACATTCACAGAACAATCTGCTCAATACTTTAAACATACGAGTCGCAATGCCATGGGCAACGATATTGCAGACATCAACAATGACGGCAGACAGGATATCATAGAACTCGACATGGCCCCTGCAGATAATTTCCGATTGAAAATGATGAACAGCAACATCAGCTATCAAAATTTTCAAACCCTCTCCTACTTTGGATATCAGCAACAATATGTACGAAACTGCCTGCAACTCAATATGGGTCCGCGTTATAATGAAAAAGATTCGCTGACTGCGCCGGTTTTCAGCGAAGTGGGATACCTTAGTGGCATTGCACAGACAGATTGGAGCTGGGCACCGCTGGCATTGGATGTTGACAACGATGGATACCGTGATTTGATGATATCAAATGGATTGCCAAAAGACCTTACTGATCAGGATTTCATCGCATATAGAAATGAAGCCATTGCAAAAGTTGGACCAGAAGTTTTATTACAACAGCTACCATCGATCAAGATCAGCAATTATATTTTCAGAAACAATGGCGATATCACTTTCAAGGACATGACCAAGGAATGGGGTTGGGATGAACCGGGCTTTTCAGCAGGCATGGCATATGCAGACTTTGACAGAGATGGAGACATGGATGTGATTGTCAACAACACCGAAATGGAAGCCTTTCTCATGAAAAATACGGTGAATGATACCAAGGAGGAGTCTAATCATTATATCAACATCAAATTGAAAGGTGATAGCAGCAATCTGGATGCATTGGGCTCCAGCATTCGCATGTATGTAAAAGATCAACAACAATTCTATGAGTATACGCCTTACAGAGGCTATATGTCTACGGTAGAAAATTTGGCACATTTTGGATTGGGCAACAATGATAAAGTTGACTCCATCATCATAACATGGCCGAACCATAAGATGCAAAAAATTGAAAATATTGCAGGGGGACAAACCATAACGATTTCTTATGATGCAAAAAAGGTAAAAGACCCATTCCTTTCAACCCCCCTGCCATCAAGCATCTTCAGCGAATTTACACAGGCATCAGGCATTTCTCACAGATCCTACGAAGATGAATTCATCGACTTCAATGTGCAGCGTTTGATTCCACATAAATTATCACAGTATGGTCCGGCCATTGCAGCAGGAGATCTGAATGGTGATGGTTTGGATGATCTCGTCATTGGAGGAGGATCACCTACTTGTGCATCACTGTATTTTCAACAAACCAATGGAAGCTTTTCAAAATCATACATCACCGATACAACAAAAATGAAGATGCAAGATGATGCAGGCATTTGCATTTTTGATGCAGAAGGTGATGGCGACAATGACATCTATATCGCATCAGGAGGCTCTGAGAATCCAGCTGGATCGAATGACCTGGCTGATCATTTGTACATCAATAATGGTAAAGGTATTTTTGCAGAAGATGCCAATGCTATTCCAAAAGATCTGATTAGCAAGAGTTGTGTAAAGGCATTTGATTATGATCAAGATGGAGATATTGACCTTTTTATTGGAGGCAGGCTGATGCCTGGTAGTTATCCAAAACCAGTGAACAGCATCCTTTTGAGGAACGATAGTAAAAATGGTAAAATTAAGTTTACAAATGTTACAGCAACGATTGCTCCTGCATTGATCAATATCGGGATGATTACAGATGCATGTTGGATGGATGGAAACAATGATGGCAATATTGAACTCGTAGTTGTTGGTGAATGGATGTCGCCTACCACACTTGAATACAATAAAGGCAAGTTCGAAAAAACGGACAACGGACTTGAACAACATGCCGGCTGGTGGAATAGCATCACCAAAACAGACATTGACAATGATGGAGATGTCGATCTCGTGCTGGGTAACTACGGATTGAATGGATATGTTAGTCCGACGAAAGACAAACCCGTTAAAATATATGGCAAGGATTTCGACAACAGCATGAGTTATGATGCCATCATTACCACTCATACATTATCAACAGTCAATGGAATCATTGCTGAACATCCACTGGGTATGAGAGAGGACATGATCAGGGAAATGAATTTTTTGCGAGATAAATTCCCTAATTATACAACCTATGCCAAAGCAGAGATGAAGGACTTGCTAACACCAGAAGATCTCAAAGGTGCATTGATTTTAGAAGCCACTGAATTCAGAACATGTTGGATGGAAAACAAAGGAGACCTGCAATTTGAAATGCATGTATTGCCTATGGAGGCTCAGTTTGCCCCTGTGTATGGAATGATTGCCAGGGATGTGAATGCAGATGGAAACATGGATCTTATATTGACTGGAAACGAGTTTAGCATGACTGCAGGTTTGGGAAGATATGATGCCAGCAATGGCTTGCTGCTGATGGGTGACGGAAAGGGGGGATTCAAATCAAGTTCACTTTTGGAAAGTGGCATTTATATTTCAGGCAATGGGAAATCCTTGGTGGAGTTTTCATACAACGGACATTATGCAGTGGCATCTGGGTGTAACAATGGAAGAATTCAGTTGTTCAAAGAAAGGGCCTCCATATCAAAAGCCATTTCATTGAATAAGGACGATATATATGCGATGGTGAAATTGAAAAATGGTATGGAACGAAAAGAGGAGTTCATGTCTGGAAGTTCATTCTATTCTCAATCATCCAGAAATTATTGGTTCAACCCATCTGTTGTTTCCGTAAGTATATACAATTCAAAAGGTGCTAAAAGAAATCTAAAATAAAAATATCAACGTATGAAAAAGTTGTTCATTCCATTCATGATCCTGTTTTCTATATCATGTCATGAACAAAAAACACCATTGACATTGGATCCCAATGAACTTCAGCATACATGTGTAAAGCGCTTAACTGATATTGTAGTATACGACATCTTCAATCCCCCAGTAGCGAGTCGCATTTACGCCTATTGCAACCTGGCGTATTATGAAACGGTTCGATGGAAAGACAGCAGTTCAGTATCCATTACAGCACAATTGAAAGGCTTTGAAACCATGCCATCGCCAGATGCATCAAAGAAATATGATCATTCATTGGCGGCGGTGAAGGCTTTTTTCAAAGTGGCAAACAAACTCACATTTTCGCACGACAGCTTACGTGTAACAGAAGAGAAATTATTGGGAGCATTCAAAGCCTCATTGGACGAGGAAGTATATGAGAATTCCATTGCCTTCGGCGATACAGTAGCAGCCACCATTCTGAAGCGAGCAGGAAGCGACAATTACAAGATCACCAGGGGCATGGCCAGGTACAGTGTTTTCAGGGAGAAAGGAAAGTGGGTACAAACGCCACCGGATTATGCAGATGGCGTGGAGCCCAATTGGAAATTGATCAAGCCATTGTTGATGGATTCAGCTTCTCAGTTCAAGCCGGTAGCTCCTCCTGCATACAACTTAAACAAGAGCAGTGAATATTTCAAGCAAGTGCTAGAGGTATATAACACAAGCAAATCGATTACAGCAGAAATGGATACCATTGCGCATTATTGGGATGACAATCCTTTTGTAACCGAGCACAGGGGGCACCTCACTTTTGCAACGAAAAAGACTACCCCTGTTGGGCACTGGATGGGCATCATTTCGATCTTGTGCAGACAAGAGAAAAAGAGTGAGCAACAGAATGCGATTACTTTTGCACTGGCTTCTGCATCCATCTTTGATGCATTCATTTCCTGTTGGGACGAAAAGTACAGGAGTCAGACCTTGCGCCCCATAACGGTAATCAGGGAGCAGTTGGAAGAAAATTGGAATCCTTTGTTGCAGACCCCTCCTTTTCCTGAGTATACCAGTGGACACAGTGTTGTTTCAGCTGCTGTAGCAACGGTGCTGGAACATTTGTTCGGAGAAAGCGTTGCGTTTCATGATACGACAGAGTTGGAGTATTTGGGACTAGAGCGCAGTTTTTCATCCATTCAGGGAGCAGCAGATGAAGCAGGTATCAGCAGGTTGTATGGCGGTATTCACTTTAAAGCGGCGATAGAAGAAGGTAAAAAGCAAGGGCATGCAGTTGGGGCGATGTATAATAAAAGCATTGGGAGAAAATAAAAAACCCTCCTGAGTTACAAGAGGGTTTGTAGTCCCGACAGGAATCGTCTGGGCCTGTATGGTAGTCCCGACAGGAATCGAACCTGTATCTAAAGTTTAGGAAACTTCTATTCGTCAAAATAGGTATAAGTAATTGATAATCAGATAGATACAAAATTAAAAAAGTATTAAAATACCACTACAATCCACTTTTACTGCAGTCTTTACTGCAAGTCTATAAAACAAAAAAGAGGGTTAAAACCCTCTTCTATTTCCTTGATTTCTTTTTATCCTAAACAACCTCGTTGATTCGGAAACCGTCTTATTTACTTCTTCTGTTTGATGCCTACGTTTCAAATATATTTTGGTTGTGTTTATATTTGAATGAACTAATACTTTTTGTATCTGCTCCAACGAATACCCTTCTTGTTGTAAATGATTTGCAATTGTATGTCTTGGAGTATGCCCCGTCATTTTTTCTATACCCAAATCTTGTGCAATTCTGTTGAGACTACTATTGTGTCCTGCCTCTGCAAGATGAATCAAATACTCATGCTTTTCGGTATTTTCCCTGTTGTCTGCGTTTATATAACCATCCTTAAATTCATCCCAAGAAAGCTTAGGGAATAAAAAAGATTGCGGTCTTTTCCTCAAAAGTGTAAAGAATGAACTAGTTATTTCCTCTTTAAGTGCGTCCTCCAATTCAAATAGTGGTTTGATAAACTCTTTTAACTCTTGGTCTGTTGATGATTGTTTACATATTAAAGAACTGATTTCAATTACATCAGACAAGTTAAGGTTATTTAATTCCCCTAAACCTTCAATTCTATTCAACTGAATAATCACAATTGGGTCAAGGTTCAAATTCCCAACCTTTGTTTGTTGAAAGGATAAATTGTATTCAAATGGATAATATCTTTTAAGACAATCTACTTGCTCAAAACAGAATGGGAACAATTCAATTTCTTTAGTTTTTCTAATTCTAATCTGAAGCCCATTAGGTTTTATTTCTCTGTTGGTTAAAGTAAGTGCATCCTGAATTCTTATTCCACCTGTATGGTATTGAAAAAGAAATATGTTTTTTGAAATCAGTCGTGCCTCTAAATTCTTGCACTTAACAGGTTCGTATTCTGTCAATGCTTGTAATTCTTCGTGTGTTAGTGTATCTACTATCTTTTTGCTATCCTTTCCTTTGTCGGTTGTAAAAGGTTGAATATTGATAGGGAACTGGGTTCCGCTGTTTTTATTCCAATCATTTACATATTTTCCAAATACACTCATATAATTTGTAAATACCAGCAAAACTGACCCCCTTCCGCCAGCACAATGTGACCCCCCTAAAAAATCATTCAACTGTTGGGTAAATTGACGGCCTAAAATATGGTAAAGAACTAATTGTTTTTGCTTTTCAAACGTAGGATTTTTCTGCCTATTTTGGTTAATTTATTTTTTCTGTTTCTTCAGCGTTTACCTCTTTTCTTAGTTTTCGCATTGATTCACCCTTCAACTCTACGCGAACGGATTGATGTACCAGTCTGTCAAGGATGGCATCTGCAACTGTTTGCTCACCAATTACATCATACCAGATTTTTACCGGAACCTGAGAAGCTATAATAGTACTGTGTTTACCATGGCGGTCTTCAACAATATCCATTAATAATGCCCTACCACTTGCATCAAAAGATTGGATACCAAAGTCATCTAGTATCAATAGATCTTGTTTCTCTATTCTTGCAAGCTCTCTTAGATGTGAGCCATCTGCTTTGGCCATCTTTAAAATAGATAATAGTTTGGCTGTATTCGTGTAGTAAACTTTAAACCCTAGCAAACAAGCCTGGCGGCCAATAGCAGATGCCAAGTAGCTCTTACCTGTACCGGTACTACCAGTAATAAATACATCCTGCCCTTTCTTTATAAACTCACATGTAAACAACCGGTCTATCTGATTTTTATCCAGTTCTCGGTTATTACCAAAGTCAATACCGTCAATATCGGCCATATATCGGAACTTGGCTGTTTTAATGTTACGTTGCAGGGAACGGTGTTTGCGGTCGTCCCACTCGTTCTGCACCAAGTACTGTGCCATCTCATCATTGGTAAACTCTACTGCTGGGGGCAGCTCTACAAAAGTTTTAAAAGCAGTTTGCATGCCATACAGGCGCATATCGCCCATTTTCTTTAACGTGTCTTTGTTCATCTGTTTTGAATTAAAAATTGGTGATAAATTGGTTATTCATAGTAATCTGCTCCTCGTACGTTTTCGTGTGAGGGCATATCGGTATTTGGTATTTCATCTTCCATTGGGATAGCATCCGCTTTTGATCGTAGTATCTGATCAATGATGCCATAGTTGTATATGTTGTAACTGTCTGCTCTCTTACACGCATTAATGAGTCGTGTGTCGCCTACTCGTTTTGCAAAGCTTAGTACACCAATACAGGATCTATAGCTTTGTTCCGGGTAAACCTCTCTAGCCAATATCTTAGCAATATATTTAGCCACTGATTCTCCAATAGCATTAGCGGTGGTCATAAATTTCTGTGGGTTCCAGTCGGTTGCGTATTTATGGTGTGAAGCCAGGTGATCTTGTATTGTAATATACTTGCCATCTTTGCCCTTATACCTGTCATGTACAGCTACAATCTCGTTGTCATCATACACTTGTACTTGAGTGTTTGTATACTTTACTTTCAGTCGCTTACCGATCAGCTTGTAGGGTACACTGTAATAGCGCTTATCGACACTCAGTAGTACGTGGCCATACTTATTTACCGTTGCCAACTGAACTGTTATTGGCTCGAACAAATAGGGATTGAGCGGCTGGAGTGTTTGCTTTTCTAACTCTAAAAACTGCTCCATCCTGCTATAGTTCTCGCCAGTAAGATTTGCGTTATTGTGCACTTCAAGATGAATAAGGATGTCTCGATTTATCTCATCGAGGTCGTGATAAACCTTTTGATCAATCTTAGAAAATATCGTGGTGTAGCTAATTTTTACAGCGCCTTCTACCAAAGCTTTGTCTTTGGGTCTATAGGTTCGTGTAGGATAACCAAACGTATGGTAGTGCTCCGCAAAGGCAGCAAAAGTATCATTGAGTTGTGCTTCGTATCTACTGGCCTTGGTAACGGCAGATTTTAAATTATCAGGCACTATTGCCTGTGGCACACCACCAAAAAAGTGTAGCGCACGCTCACATCCTAGAATAAAATCTTCTTTGCATTGTGATGGAACGGCCATCACAAAAGTGAGTTGACTGCATCCTAGTATGGCTACAAAAACTTCTAGGTCATTGATCTCACCAGTAACTGCATTTACCAAGTGTAATTTTTGCCCGGTAAAATCCACAAACATTTTATCACCCGCTACATGTGTCATCTTTAAAGAAGGCTTGCTCAACTGCATGTACTGATTAAGGCGGACTAAAAACGCAGAGCTCCTGAACCCATCTGGATATTTTGCTGCATATACTTCAAACACCTTTCCCTTGGTAATACCTCTTTTCTTTAACATGGCAGCATACTCGGGTAACATCGGTTCCAAATCTGATACACGTTTATTGATTACCTTAAGCGGCTCTTTAATCAAAAACAAACGTGACATCTCTGCATCACTCATCTTTTCAATTTGCTCTATCGATTTTCCTGATAATACATAACGGTACATATACTTTTTAACCGTGTTGCGAGCAATACCAGTCGATTTGCTAATGAACTTAGTTCCTTTCCCTGATGCGTAAAGTCGAAGAATCTGACGTATTGTAAACATCTCAATTGTTTTATTAGACATGATAAAAGGAGCTTGATGAACCAAGAACCTCATCCTTTTTTGCTACTAAAACAACTAATTCTATTACAAATATTTAGGGGGGCAATTTGAGCCGTTGAAAGGGGGTCACATTGTGCTGGCGGAAGGGGGTCAGTTTATGCCGGTATTAGTGGGTCAATTTGCGTGGATTTTCCACTTAGCTCACCCAAATATGTTAGAAACATCTTCATTGAAACAATGTAAATCAATCCAGGGCAATAAATTTATCCTTTAACGTTTTGTGGCAACTTTATGTAGACTGATGGAATGTGTTGCACCTTTTTGTTGATGCATTGGGTTTTTTATTCATCTTTCCGTCGCTTCATGTTAGTACTTTCGATATTCATAGAGTGGCTAACAACAATTCGGGGGGGGTGCAATAGTGAGGATATTTAGCACTAAACTTCATTCCGAGAACTGAACTTCCTCCTTGCACTAATGTGGCGACGAAGCAAGAAAACCCTCTATCTAAAACCCCTTGTTATGAGTAGTTCTTCTCTCTAGTCCGAAAGTCTGCTTTGACAGGTTAGCACTATTTTTGTCCGTTGGATTTCAAACTTTTTTTATTTGTCATGCGTTTACATTGTTCTTGTAAAAAAAGATTATGTGCATGAAATCTGTTGGTTATTTGATGAACCTAATTTGCAAATTAAGTTTCATTTTCTGTTGATTATTTTCTAAATAGATTTCTCCAAACTTATGTTTGCTTGAGCTAGGTGTATCAAGTCTTGTGTTATTGAATAAATAATCTTCAAAGTTTTTGGTGAAATAAAAATGGTAGCACAAAAGTTCACCGTCATCTCTGACAACTAAATAGCCACCTGTAGCTTGATAATTTCTTTGCCAAATATCAGCTGCTCTCATTCCAAGAGCATAGTCAGTGAGAAATTTTTTCATAATCATTTCATACATACTTGGATTTATGGTCAAGTTGTATCCAATAAAATTTTTCTTGGTTATGGTGGCAATGAATTTTTTTACTGTATTTTCTGAAGTAATATCGTTTGCATAAAATAAAATAAGCATCTCTGATAATATTTTATCAAAGTTGTAGTCAATTGTCTGTAAGTTGGATTGGAATATTTCATTGTCAACTTTCTCAAACTGTAATTTTGCTCCAAAATTTTTTAGCAATTTTAATTTCTCTGAAAACTTTTTAGCACTTTTTATTTGACTGATTTCATTTGTTGATAACACTTTTCCTATGATTAGAAAAGAAAAATTTGTTGCACCACTTGCATTTACAAGTGTTGAAGGTTCGCCTAATTGTGACTTGATACTAAAACCCATTGCTGGAGATAAAAAAGTATTCGGGTCAGAAACTTGAATGGTTATGTCGTTCTTTAGTTTTGATTTTGCTTTTAATGTTTTTATAGAAAATGATGATAAGAACATTTCTATCTCTGGAATTTCAAATGAACCCTGACCAGTCTTGGCCGTTTTTATTTTTTCAAAACAATTTTTTGCGCTATCAATAAACTCAATTATTGGGATTTCAAAAAGCAGTGTTCCTTCTGAAACAATAATCAATTTGTCTTGAATGGTAAAGTTTACATTTCTATTTTTTTCGTTTCTTATTACTTCAATGATTGGATAAACAATTCCCTTTACTTTATTAAAGTTTTCATCACCTAAAGACAATACTCCGTCTGCTAATAATTTAAGAAGTGCATACGGTTCACTCCATTCACCTTTATTTCCTTTTAGCATTTGAAATTCCTATTAGTTCTAAAATTTTGTTTGCTGTTGCTTGGATTGCAGGAACGGCAACTGAGTTCCCGAACTGTTTGTAAGCCGATGCGTCAGCAACGGGAATTACATATTTATCAGGAAACCCTTGAAGTCTTGCCCATTCTCTTGGTGTCATTTTTCTAATACCTTCTCTATTCACAGTTCCTTTGATATGGGTTGTAGGAGTAAAGTCAGTAATTCTGTGGTCGTAAACTAAGTTTCTCTCTCTGCCCATTCCACCAACGACAATAGCGTTTGCAATTCCATCGTCAGGAATAATTGCATAACCAAAACCATTCCCTTTCCCTTCGTGTCTTGCTTTGTGATTTATTAAAGTCTGAATGTATTGTGTAGAAAGAAAATATTTTGTTGCAGGCACTTTCGTTTCCTTTACCTGTGAAAAAGAAACTTTTTTCGTTATTGGTTTTGGATATTCAAATTCAGTAACGCCTGTGTCTTTTCGGAAACCAACTATGTAAATTCTCTCTCTGTTTTGCGGAACTCCAAAATCTTTTGCATTTATTATTTGCGGTTCAGGCACAAAATAATTTAAGTCACTCCTAAGGACATTTAATATTGTTTCAAGGGTTCTCCCTCCGTTGTGATTACGAAGTCCTTTTACATTTTCAAGGAAAATTGCTTTTGGCTTTTTGCTTTTGATAATTTCCGCAACGTCAAAAAATAAAGTTCCTCTTGTATCTTCAAATCCACCTCGTCTACCTGCAATTGAAAATGCTTGGCACGGAAATCCCGCACATAAAACATCAAATCCATTTGGGATAAAATTTTTTGTCTCTTCCTTTGTGATGTCGCCAAACGGAACTTCGCCAAAGTTGGCTCGGTATGTGCGTTGTGCTTCCTTATCCCACTCACTTGTGAATACACACTTTCCTCCTAAATTTTGCATAGCAAGTCGGAAACCACCAACGCCTGCAAAAAGGTCAATGAATTTGAATTTGTAATTTTCAGGTGTCGGGAACGGAACATCATTAACCTCAAAAAGTAACAACTGCAATGCATCCTCTGCAACTATACTTAAATTCTCTTCTTCGTTTTTATAGCTAACATATTCCTTAATGGCTTTGTCTGCTTCCTTTTTGAAATGTTTGGAAACACCATTATCAATATTGTGAAGATAATGAGTAATGACTGCTTTCATATGATTGGTTGAGTTTGTCTCATTTAATCGTATTTGAAAGTGTTTGCCGTCAAACTCGTCAATACTAATTTTCTCTTTTAATTTCATTTATTGTCAGTAAAATTTTATACTTGCAAGTTCGCAAATATTTTTTTATACCTGCCCCTCAAATCGCAAAACTTTCCACCCTTCTTTCAACAATTACTTATTAACCTCCCTTTCCCGTTCTAAATTAAGCTCAATTTTTTTGTATCAAAAGTCTAGTCAATTTTACTGCAGAGTTTACTGCAGTCTCAACTTCCTTTAAAATAAAAAAAGGTTGAAATTCAATCATAATCAATTGAAAATCAACCTTTGTGGTCCCGGCGAGAATCGAACTCACATCTAAAGTTTAGGAAACTTCTATTCTATCCATTGAACTACGGGACCGCGGGGTGCAAAATTATAAAATATTTCCCGCAGCACAAAATTGATTGAAAAATAGCCTTTGTAAGCTTATTTTAGCTGATGCTTCCTTCATATTTCCATTTTGAAAGTTC
>CANFHO010000060.1 GCA_947447005.1 Chitinophagaceae bacterium | reverse complement strand
GATGTGACAACTTCGTTGGGATTGAGTTTCAAGCATACAGAAAATGTATTTCAGGAATTCAACCGCGAACAGTTGATCCCTCATATGAATTCAACCGAAGGTCCTGCATTGTGTGTAGCAGATATCAATGGTGACGGACTTGAAGATTTTTTTATTGGTGGTGCAAGAGAACAGGCTGGGAAGATATATGTACAAGAGAAGAATGGGAAATTCATAGAGATTGTACAACCTGCATTGGAACAAGACAAGAATCTGGAAGATATAGATGCGGTGTTTTGTGATGTAAATAAAGATGGTTTGAAAGACCTTGTGTTGGCCACAGGTGGCAATGAATATTTTGGCGGAGATCCCAATGAGTTATCACGTGTTTACCTGAACATGGGTAATGCAAAATTCACCAGGGTTGAAAATGCCATTCCAATATACACTGTTGCATCATCTGTGAATGCAATGGATGTGGATTCAGATGGGTATGAAGATTTGTTGATTACAAGCAGGTCCAAGCCATTCAATTATGGTGATGATGTTTCTCATTATGTAATGGTCAATCAAAAGAATGGCATGTTTAAAGACATGACATCTACCTATGCACCGGAGTGGTTGAAATATAAGATGGTAACGAATGCATCATTGATTGATTTAAATAAAGATGGTAAACATGAGTTGGTAATGACGGAAGACTGGGGTGGAATTTCTGCATGGGAGTTGAAAGGCGGAAAATTCACCAAACAGTCAATTACCAATATGCCGGGGTGGTGGACATTCGTCATGCCGATTGATATTGATCAAGATGGAGATTTGGACCTGGTTGCAGGCAATCTTGGCATAAACAATCGATTGGCAAAGGCAACGGTGAAACAGCCTGTGAGTCTGTATTACAATGACTTTGATAACAACGACCGGAAAGAGCAGGTGATGACCTATTTTCTGGAAAACAAAGAAATATCTTTTGCCAACAAAGATGAAATACAAAGACAGATTCCAATGGTGAAGAAAAAATTCCTTTACGCTGGTGATTTTGCAAAGGCAGCGTTGAAGGATATTTATGGTGCTGATAAACTCAAGGATGCAAAAGTTTCAACGGCCTATTATTTCAGCAATTCGATATTGATCAATGAAGGTAATTTCAAGTTCACATTGAAAGCATTGCCATGGCAGGCTCAACTTTCAACATATAAGACTGCCCTATCGATGGATGCCAATCATGATGGCATTCAGGATGTTTTGATGATGGGAAATTATTACGACAACAATATTCAGATGTCAAGGTACGATGCTGACTTCGGTACTATTCTGATCAATGATGGCAAAGGAAATCTTACACCTGAGTTGATCAATGGATTGACATTAAAAGGACAGGTGCGCAGGAGCAGGACCATAGAGGTTCAAGGAATTCCGCATTATCTGCTTGGATTCAACAGTGATTCATTGAGGGCCATTCGGATTAGAAAATCGGGAAATTGATCTTTGTTATCCAAAGGCTGTCGGGTGTGGTGAGTCTGTTGTTCATCAATATTTGATACGGAATTGCTGGCGAAGTTTTTGATTGATCTTCCATGTAATAATGCATGGCTTGTAAGGCAGCTTTCAATTGTTTTTCACCTCCCTTTACTGTTGCTTCCAGTTTATTTCCAGGGATCATTTTTTTCAGGAGTATATTTCCATGAACAGGGATGTCTTTTGAAATAGGAATAGCCACCATGGTCAGAATTTCTTTTTCGGTGGTTCTGGTTATATTTAGCATGGGAGAGTCGATTGGCTCTGTATTTGAAGCTTTAATGGCATCCCGCAGTGTTCCAATCAATGCATAAATGGATTTCACATCAGGTGTATCGGTGGTGCTCATCTTGGTGGATACCATTGTCAAATCAGGCATTTTGTTTTCAATAATCTTGAAGTCATAGATATGTTCAATGGAGTTGAAATAACCAATCGCTGATTCACAAATCATATTCATTTGCTGATTCTGTTTGTTCATATTCAGCCAGGAAGACAATTTTTTAAAAAGGTTTCGGGTTGGTCTTGCTTGTTTTGACTGATATATAAAGAAGGTAGAGTCGCTTGTATGATAGACTGCAATATTTGAAATCCATTTATGTTCAGGGGAGCTTTCTTCGTATGATTCAATATCTATGCTGGAAACATTCGCACCAATGATATTATAAATCCTGTCATTTATTTTGAATGAGTTGTTGGCAAGGGTATCGCCGGGGAAAAATGCATCCCATTTGTCGGCCGACAAAAATCCTCTTTCCAATGGCGCAGCTGGTATCTTCACATAGATCTTTCCTTCAACCTGAGGCTGATCAGGAATATACATCCATGCCAGTGTGCCTACAACAAGAACCAATGCAACCAAAGCGATCAATAATTTCTTGCCCATGGATAAATATATTTGTTAGATTATTCTTGTATTCTCTTGAAAGTTTGTTCAAGTTTGAATGGCGTCAAAATTACACAAAAAAGGGTTAATTTTGGGACTCTCAAAGCGCTTTAACAATTGTCCTAGGACGATTCATCGTGCTTCTTCAGACCCTTAAATATGGCATTATGAAAAACGTATTATTTGCATTGATGATTTTGCTTTTTTCCTGTACTGAAAATGAGGATTATAAGGCAATCATTCATGATCCTAAACTATATTCAAGCACTGCACATGAACTTAATCAGGTAGTCATGGGTAATAATTTCTCACCCATTGTAGCATCAAGAAATTATGCGTATGCTGCAATTGCAGGTTATGAAGTGATAGCTGCAGGGGAGCCAAATAAGTATACTTCTTTGGCAGGACAATTACATGGACTTGATAGTGTTGCAAAGCCAGAAAATTCAGTTAAAATTGATTTCCCACTTGCATCATTATTGGCCTATTGCAAGGTTGGTGAAGCTGTAACTTTTCCAGAAGGAAGCATGAAAGAGTATATTGACAGTCTTAAAGAATTGGCATCGTCCAATGGAATGTCTACAGATATGGTGGATGCTTCTGAAGCATATGCTTCCAAAGTGGCAGCGAGTATTCTGGCATGGAGCAAGAAAGATAATTATGCAAAAACCAGGGGTGCTGAAAAATATACTGTGAAAGATATTCCTGGAAGATGGGTCCCAACGCCACCGATGTATGCATCAGCTGCAGAGCCACATTGGAAAGAAATCAGAACCATGGTGATTGACAGTGCCAATCAGTTCAGGCCTGTTCCTCCTCCCCCTTTTAATATCAAGGATTCCACTTCTGAGTATTATAAAAATGTGATGATGGTGAAGAAGGCAGGTGAAAATCTGACTGATGAGCAAAAGCATATTGCATATTTCTGGGATGACAATCCGTTCAAGTTGAATGTAGTAGGACATGCCATGTTTAGCACAAAGAAATTCTCCCCTCCAGGTCACTGGATGAGTATTGTTGGTATTGCCGCCAAGGATGCAAAATTTGATTTTGCTGCTACAACGTATGCGTATGCCATTACAGGCATTGCATTGTTTGATGCATTTATCCATTGTTGGGATGCGAAGTATACATATGAAACTGTAAGGCCTGAAACAGTGATCAACAAATATTTTGATCAGAACTGGGCACCATTGTTACAAACACCTGCATTCCCTGAATATACTTGTGGGCATTCTACCATTTCATCCAGTGCAGCTGAAGCCCTTACAAAAGTTTTCGGTGATGATTTTGCCTATACAGATACAACAGAGTTGGAATTTGGCATCAAGAGCAGAAGTTTCAAGTCATTCCGCCAAGCGGCTGAAGAGAACAACTGGGCTCGTTTCTATGGAGGAATTCACTTTCACAATTCATGTCTTGTGAGCACAGAAAAAGGTAAGCAAGTGGGAAGTCTGATTGTAGAGAGGTTGAAGATGAGGAAGTAATTGGTAATACATTCAACCACCCCTCACTCACCAGACACTATGCGCCAGAAGCGCATAGGTCTGGTTCGGAGCCCCTCCTATCCTTCGCTTGTGCCTTCGGCACATCGCTCGGCAGGAGGGGAAGTTATTTAAATCAATGGGAAGAAACATATTTCAACCATTCGATTTATTGTTGGATTCACTTTGCTTCCAACAAATGAAACCCATATGGCTCGATGATCAGGAATTCATTGTCGTTGCCAATATTCAATGTTTTCCCTGTCCAGTGATCATGAAGTTGTGAGTGATGGTTTCCATGCTCCTTGAATGCATACCAAGTTAAGTAAACAGCTTTATCACTGAAGTTGAAAATACAATAGAGTTTCTTATCGTTGTATGTTCTGATGTAACCTGCTATATGAATGTTGTGTGGCGACAACCAGGTAATATTTTTATGATCACCTACAACAGTTAATTGCTTTCGGATGCTGATTAGTTTTTGCGTAGCTGTGAATACACGGTTTTCAATGGTACCCTCTTCGTGAATTTTTTTATTGCGCTCCCAGTCAATGATGGGTCTGTGCATCCAACGGTTGTCGTAGCTCTTTCCAGGATCCTGCTGATAACTGTAATCATTCGTATAGCCCAATTCATCTCCATAAAAAATGATAGGAAGTCCACCGAGGAAAAAGCTATGCGCCTGCATCATGATGATCTTCTGGATCGATTGATCAATCAGCCATTGATTGCTTTCATACAATCCTTTTTCAAGTCCGCATAAAGATGCCAGTGAACCACTGATACGGGCGTCTCCTGTTTTCGGATTGGAAGAAAAGAGTGCACCACGAGCGGGACTGCTCCACAATGAGCCAGAGTAATAATCTTTTAAAAATCTTCTGTGCTCAAACGGACTTTTACCTGCATGTTCGATCATGTAATCATCATATCCCAAACCGATATCATCATGACATCTTGTGTACGTGATCCATGAAGTGCCATAAGGTTTCTGAAGTATTTCATGTTGTGCTGCCAGCATCACGCGTGTATCACCCGAAGCAAGCATATCCCATTGCAAGGCCATGTGTGTGGCATTGTATGCGAAGTCGCATTCCTTGGCAACAAACTGATCCGTTCCAAAATATTTCATGATCTCTTTCGGTGCAACAATGGCTTCACCCAACAAAGCCATTCCGGGTGATGCTACCATCACGCAATGTTTGATCAAACGCAGCAATGTATGGGCTTGTGGAAGATTCTGGCAAGTGGTACCAGATTGTTTCCATATGAATGCAGGGGCATCAATACGCAATACATCCACGCCCAGGTTTGCAAAGAAGAAAATATTTTCAATCATCTCCTTGAATACAACAGGGTTCATATAGTTGAGATCCCATTGATAATGATGGAAGACTGTCATTACCCATTTGTTACACTCTTCGATGTAGGTGAAATTTCCAGGAGAACTTTCAGGAAAAATCTCCGGCATTTTTTCATCGAACTGATTCGGAATCCATCGATTGTCGTACATGTAAAAGTACTCCTGGTAATGAGGATCACCGGCTTTCGCTTTCTCTGCCCATTCATGTCTGTGTGATGTATGGTTTAGAACGATATCCAACATCAGGTGCATGCCATTGGCATGCATTTGTTTTCTTAGTTCGACCAGGTCATTGATATCGCCGAAACGCTGATCTACTTTGCGAAAATTGGAAACCGCATATCCGCCATCACTTTCGCCTGCGGGACTTTCAAAGATCGGCATGAGGTGAAGGAAGTTCACTCCCAGCTCATTGAAGTAGTCCAGTTTAGAAGGCATGTTGCCAAGGTTTCCCGCGAAGCGGTCGACATACAAACTCATACCCGTCAGCTCATTGCTGAGAAACCAATTTCCTTTTTCAAGTTTGTCGATATCTCTTTCTTTGAGTTGTACACTGCGTTCAAGATAGGCATTGGTGATGGATGAAATCAGTGCATCAAACATATCGGCACCGCGATTGTGGTGATAATATATTTCGTTGTACAGTTGTGCGATGGTGTCGGCAAGCGACATGAAACGTGCATAGAAGAGACTGTCTTTGCCAACAGTATCAATCTTTTTATCTTGAAGAATCGTGTGGATTCTTTCATGCAAATGATGATCGAACATGAAAATATGTTTAGTTGAAAATGCTATTGCTTAAATGCTTGAATGCTTCCATGGCGCCCATGTATTCACATGTTCTGGCACCTGCTTTGTTTGCATTTTGGAAGATATAGATCCAGCCTTGTTGATCAAGAGCTTTCAATTGATCATTTGAAAGTGTACTCACCTGATAGAGTACCGCACCAACGAATGCATCACCAGCGCCGGTGGTATCAACCGGTTTGATCTCAATGCTTGGAATCAATGTAGTTTGTTTATTGCAGCCTAACAATGTGCCTTCTTTTCCAAGTGTGATCGCAAATACAGCATTGGATTTTTCGAAGAATACATTTGCAGCATCATCAATTGAATTTTTTCCAGTAAGCAGGAAAGCCTCTTCATCACTCACTTTGAAAAAACTACATTGGCTGATGAACTCCCATGATCTGGTTACAAACTCAGGTTGGTTATCGCCAAACAACAACTGACGATAGTTGGGGTCGAAGCTTACAAACAAATTTTTCTTATTTGCATCAAGCAACAAATTCTTGTACGTGGATTGAAGAGGTCCGGGTAAGAAACCAGTAGCAGATCCGAAGTGTACAATACCGATTTCATTCAGATTGATCTGTTGTACATCTTCATGGCTGAGCATGCCATCTGCACCTCGGTTGAAATAAAAATCACGTTCACCATTTTCCATGAGTGAAACGAAAGCGAATGTGGTAAAGTGATTTGCATCTTCAATGACTGAACTTGTGTCGACGCCAAAATCATTCATCACTTCAATCAAATGTTTTCCGAATGGATCTTTTCCCACTTTGGCCGACATCTGCACGGTGCCGCCCAATGCCGCAATGGCAGCAGCCACATTGGTTGGTGCGCCGCCTGGTTTCTTTAGAAAGTTTTGTCCGTCTTTGAGTGATGTACCCTTGTCAGTGCAAATCATATCAATCAACGCTTCACCAATGCACAGTATCTTTTTCATGGTATGATTAATGTCCCCCACCCATGCCAGTCGGCATATCTGTGAGATCGTCTTTTGAATGTGTTGTTTTAATCAATGTTGTAAACAATGCTGCTATCAACAACAATACACCAGCGAAAAGGATCGCTTTTCCAGAATCGTTGTTCAGAAAATGTTTGAGGATATAACCGAATGTGACGGTTTGTATCAGCATCGGTATAACGATGAGCATGTTGATGATGCCCATGTATACGCCGTATCTTTCTTTGGGAATTTCTTTTACCACCATAAGATATGGAACACCCATCATGCTCGCCCATCCGATACCGAATCCAGTGATGGCAACATAGAGCAGCCATTTGTTTTCAATGAAGGGGAAAGCGATGAAGCCTGCGCCTGCCAGGAGCAAACAGAAAAAGTGTACCCACTTCGGACTGTATTTTCTGGCGAAGCCAACCAATGCAAATGCGCTGACGAATGTGATGATGTTGTACCATCCGTTCACAGAGCCTGCTATGCTTACAGCTTGTTCGTAGAGCGTTTTATTTTCTGTGGTGGTGTGAAACACAGATTTGGCAATGCTTTTGGAGCTGTTCTGCCAATAGCAGAAAAGTGCATACCACTGGAAAAGATAAACCAGTGACAATTGCCACATTACTTTTGGCATATCTTTGATGGCACTAAGTACTTCTGTAAAGGGAGTGAGGATATTCAGTTTTCTGTTGCGAATTTCATGGAGTTCTTCCTCGGTTGGAGGAATTTCAGGTGTTGTTCTCATGCTCCACCAAACTGTTCCGATGGAACAAACTGCACCCAGCATAAACGATGCAAAAACCCAGTTTGGAATTTTACCGGTGTGTCCGATGATGACCAATGGAAAAAGGAACAATGAAAAATTTGCAAGTGTTTGTCCCAACCCAGTAAAAAACGACTGCGCCAAAAAGCCTGTGGGCTGTTGTTCGCTGTCAAGTTTATCAGCTATGAATGCCCTGTAGGGTTCCATGGCGGTATTGTTACCCGCATCGAGGATCCAGAGCAAACCTGCTGCCATCCATAGTTCTGAGCTGAAGGGGAATAAAAAGAGAGCCAGACTGCACATCAACGCACCAACCAGAAAATAGGGCTTTCTTCTTCCGAATTTCGGATGCCATGTTTTGTCGCTCAACGCCCCAATGATCGGTTGAACCAACAATCCTGTCAACGGACCTGCCAAATTCAACCATGGAATTTCATCCGGTTTAGCACCGAGAAAATCATAGATCGGGTTGACTGCACTTTGCTGCAGACCAAAGCTATATTGAATGCCGAAAAATCCGACATTCATATTGATGATTTGGAGGAAGGATAGTTTTGGTTTAGCCATGATCAGGCGTTAGATGTTAGGCGTTAGAAGTTAGAAAATTTCAGTAAATTTTAAATATGTGTTCAATATACACAATTTTATGAATTGAGCTATGGGTAATTAACGAATTAAAGGTGAATTGAAATGAAAAGTATTTCCTTTGTATAAAATCTCCCAATGATAAAATTTTCATATACTATCCTCTATGTTGAGGATGTAGTCAAAACGGTTCAATTTTATGAAACCGCTTTTGGTTTTCATAAAAATTTTATAACACCTGACAATTCTTATGGTGAAATTATTTCAGGAGAAACTACATTATCTTTTGCATCAAAAACATTAGCGAAATCTAATCTTAAAGATGGTTTTATTGAAAGTAATTTAAATAATCAGCCATTTGGAATTGAGATTGGATTTACTACCGATGATGTTCCGCAAACGATTGCTCAAGCTATTACCGCAGGTGCGGTTTTATTAGCTGAACCTAAAACGAAACCTTGGGGACAAGTGGTGGCTTATGTAAGAGATTTGGATGGATTTTTAATTGAAATTTGTACTCCAGTTCATTAATAAAATTGTATTATGTATATTTCGATTACAGGATTAAAACCCAAGGGATTGTGGGGTTTCATACGATTTTGGACTTTTGCCATTCCTTCTTTTGGTGAAGCAAAATCAGCCAAAGGAAATATATATAGTGCTGTCAAAAAAATCAATGGTTATAATTGCACATTATCTGCTTGGGAAAATCGAGATATGATGTTAGCCTTTATGAAAAATGGAGTTCATCGTAAAGCAATGAAGGCATTTAGATCAATAGCTACTGGCAGAACATACGGATATGAATCTGATGCTATTCCCAGTTGGGAAGAAGCTTTTTCACTGTTAGAATCTAAAGGCAAAAACTATTAAGATGAAGTATGTTTTAAAATTAAAAAATACTCATTTAGGATGGATAGGCAAGGTCAAACATTTGAATATCGACTAGTATCCCAACATCTTATTTATACAGCTGATTAAACACCAGTTTAAATGTACCATGCGTTTGTGCACGGAAGGTGATTTCCGGTCCGAAAGCATACAAGGTACCTTTTCCAACGGATGCAGAGAACGCAGCCACACCATCTTTCAGGTATGCTTGTCCCCACGCCCAACCGCTTCTCAATGTTTTATCGGATGCAAACCAGGCGATGGGCTTTACTTGTCCGCTGGCCTGTGCTTCAGGTGCGATGGTGAATACCGGACTCGCATCAAAATACACATCCGCTGTTTTGTTCATGCCCCATGCAGGTTGCGTTTCATTGTTCATGGCCACTTGCAGTACACTGCCAGGTATATAATATTTTTCTCCGGGAAGACTTCTTTCTTTTCCATTCACCATTTCCGTAAGTGCATTTCTTACAGGTAATCCAAGGTGATAGGCCAGGTTGGTGCTGCTGCCGATGGTTACGATTCTTCCACCTTCTTCCAGGAATTTCTTCAATTCAGGAATGGATTTTTGTGCAGTTATGTTGCCCAAGGTCTTTTTGTATTCTTCAGGGGTATCTTCTGGTTTGGGACCAGCACCACCGCCAAAACCTCTGCCGCCAGTGGCTCCACCATTGTATGCAGGAATGGCACCACCCACGAAAACAATCACATCGTATTTGCTTTTCAGATCACCTTTGTCGATATCACCTGCATAGATAAGATCAACATTGTAATGGAATTGTTCCATGATATACCTCAACCAACCGGAAGGCATGGAACCGCCGTACACATCCCAGAGGGCGATGCGTGCTGTAGTAATCTCTTTCAATGCCGCTGGTTTTTTATCAATGGTTGTTACATCAGCACCAATTGAAGATGCATTTTTATCGATCCAGGATTTTGCTTTGGAAGAAACAAAGAAGGATCCGTTTGCAGCACCATTGATTGATTCTTCTGTTCTGAAAACCTGAATGCCTGCTTTCAGCATTTCATTGACAGCCACATAAGATTGGTTGCTGGCTGCATTCAAGATATACCCAGCCTTTGCAGAACCAGCACTGATCCTGCCTTTCAGGGGTTCGATCTCACCAATCACCAATTTTTCAAATGAGCCATTGACAGGCTCCATGCTTCTTTCGAATGCCACACCCATGGTATAGGCGAGTGTCCATCCTGCTGCATCATATGGTGCAATGGGAGGGCCACCCGGATATTGAAAATCATTTGGATGATCTTGTGGTTCAAACAAATCAATGATATGTGGTCGGAATGACTGATTGCAAGCAACGATGTATGAACCTGCAGGGTATGTTTTATTGTTGTGAGTGAAAGAGCTTGTTGCCTTTTGTACTTGAATACCTGAACGAATCAATCGGTTGATGAACTGAGTGGCTGTTGCAAAATCAGCCTGATCCGCAGGAACGATGAATGCGCGTGCATCCCTGTTTACAGGATTTCTCAATACGGTATCATACAATTTCATGGAAATACTTTGAGAAGGTCTTCCCCAATCTTCCGTTGCAGATTCTGATTTTGTAGGTGGTTGTTTGTTGTATAATTCTGTGATGGCATCTGCACGCTTGGGATACAAGGTCCAAGTGTCTTTTTCTCCGCGCTCAATGGAGTTTCTGCCCATTTTATACATGTTGTATAGCAGTTCATCCCTGTAGCGTTCAGCATAATTCAATACGGCATAGTTTAGCGACACAGAGTAATCGATGGAATTCCTGAAGTACCATTTTCTGGGAGTAACAGGAAAAGGATTGGCGCTGCTGGGGATCAATCTTGAAGGAACTACTGGAACCTCCGCAGGTGTAGGACTACCAATAATTTCTGTCAGCAATCCAACCATGTTATGGAAATACGTTGTTGTACGAAGTCCACCATTGTACCATGTTGAATATGGAGAACCTGCGCGTTGTGTATAGCCAGGTTTGCCTTCGGAGTTTAGTCGGTTGATCATGGCTGCACCAACAGCATCGAGGCTGGTCATAACCAACGGATCAAATACATAGTTGAATGGATCACGGAAAGGGGGACCAGCAACAACGGCACCGGGAGGACCTGTTTGGTGATGGTTATACATGATTTGAGGAAGCCATTCAACGAATAATTGTCGGCTCATGTTTTGTGTTTCCTTCAGGTTCATCATGTAGAAATCGCGGTTGTTGTCATGACCCGCATATTTCTCATAGAGGCGAGGAAGGTTTTGCGTTGTTCTTTTGAGTGTATCCGCATTGCGCATGTACCAATTCGATACAAGCTCCATCCCGTCTGGGTTTGCGTGCGTGAGTAGGATGATTACATTTTTAAGAATTCGGTTTGTTTCAGCATCTGTTCTGCTGTTGAGCTGATAGGCCATTTCAATGAATTGATGTGCTCCAACCACTTCGGTAGCATGCAAACCACCATCAATCCAAACGATTGTTTTGCCTTCGGATGCCAATTGTTTTGCTTCTACATCTGTTAAGCTTTCAGCTCTTGCCAGCTTTTGTGAAATGCTCTTGTATTTTTCCAGGTTCTGAAAATTTTCAGGAGCTGTGATGATCATCATGTAATGCGGTCGGCCCTCTTCCGTTTTACCGATCTCCACCAATTTGGCGCGTTTGGAAACCGCAGCAATTTTTTTCAGATAGGCTTCTGTTTGGGTGTAGGTGGCCAATTTGTAGTTATCGCCGATATTGAATCCAAAGTATTCTTTGGGTGTTGGAATATCCTGAGCGAAAGAAAGGAAGCATGCTGCGATGAATGCCAGCATCAAGGAAGAACGTTTCAGCAGTTGCATGGTGAGCTTTTTAGTAAAGTAAATTTAATTCATTACACGCTCCTTATTTGATGTATTTTAAATTAATTTCATGTGCACCAATTTATACTTTATCAATTATGCCCAATATTGCCCATATAGCGTTGACTGTTCGAGAATATGATGAAGCCATCAGCTTTTATGTTGAAAAGCTTGGATTTTCTTTGGATGAGGATACTAAATTGAGTGAAGAAAAACGTTGGGTATTGGTTTCTCCACCCGGTTCAACAGGCACTCAATTGTTATTGGCAAGGGCTGTAGGGGAGAATCAAATACATACAGTAGGAAATCAAACCGGAGGTCGGGTTTTCCTGTTTTTACATACCGATGATTTTGACAGGGACTATGAACGATTTATTCAAAACGGGGTTGAATTTATTCGTGGGCCATTTGTGGAAGAATATGGAAAGGTGGCAGTATTCAAGGATCTCTACGGAAATCTTTGGGATTTAATCGGAAAATAGAATCAAAAAGTAATCCCTAGTGCCTACTGCCTATTCCCTATTTTTCATTAAATTGCTCTTCTCAAAACTAACTACATGACACGATTGCAAAAATGGGCAGCCATTGTTTTGGTTGCTATGGTATCTTTCGCATTTACCAAGTTTAATAATATTGCCAGCACATCAGACACAGATCCACGTACGATCTACAAGGAAAAATGTTCCAGTTGTCATGGTGAGCGTGTGGACGCATTCGTTGATCGTCAATGGAAACACGGTAAAACACGTGAAGAGCTGATTGCCAGCATCAACAATGGTTACATGGAATTTGGAATGCCTACCTGGAGGGATATCTTGAGTCCAAAGGAAATTGAAGGCATGGCAGATTTGATCACAGAGAGTCTGAAAACAGTAGAGCAATACAGTTATGTAAAAGGTCCTAAGGCTGTTAACAATGGACCTGCTATTTTTAAATCAAAAGGTATGACAGTTGTATTGGATACTGTTGTAACCGGATTGGAAAGTCCATGGGGATTTGAGCAAATGCCTGATGGCAATTATCTGATCACCGACAGGGCAGGTAGTTTGTATGTGGTAGATCACAACAGGAATAAAACAAAGATTGAAGGAACGCCTGATGTATTGGTAGAGGGACAAGGTGGATTGTTGGATGTGGCTTTGCATCCGAATTTTGCAAAAAATGGATTGGTGTATTTGTCGTATTCAAAATACAAAGTAGAAAACAATGAAAAGTGGACAACCACTGCTGTGGTATGTGGTAAGTTGAATGGGAATAAGCTCGATGATGTAAAAGAGATTTTTGAAGCAAAGCCTTATACTAAAACCAAGCATCATTATGGATCAAGGTTGGTATTTGACAAGAAAGGATATCTCTTTATTTCTGTGGGTGAGCGTGGTCAAGAAAAATTATTTCCACAAGATCTTTCAACATCGCCAGGTAAGATACATCGTGTTAAGGATGATGGAAGTATTCCTGCAGATAATCCATTTGTAGGGAAGCCTAATACAGTTGCATCTGTATATACTTATGGAACCCGCAATCCACAAGGTATGGGCATGGATCCCGTAACAGGAACCATTTGGGAAAATGAGCATGGACCGCGTGGTGGCGATGAGTTGAATATCATCAGGGCAGGGGCCAACTATGGCTGGCCAGTGGTATGTTATGGTATCAACTATGATGGCAAACCGATTTCGCCTATCAGTGAAAAAGAAGGAATTGATAAGCCCGCCACTTACTGGATTCCATCGATTGCGCCAAGCGGATTGACATTTGTAACAGGCGATAAATATCCGGCGTGGAAGGGAAGCATATTGGTCGGTTCACTCCGTTTCAATTTCGTTGACAGGTGTATTCGTCAGGGAAATAAAGTAATTGGTCATGAAAAGCTTCTCGTGAATATTGGTCGCACCCGCAACGTAGAAATGGGTAAGGATGGATACATTTATGTAGCCATTGAAAATCCTGGAACGGTATTTAGGTTGAAACCAGTCAAGTAAAGGTGAAACGGGGAATTGGAGAAACGGGGAAACGGAGAAACGGAGAAACGGGGGAATTTATTTTCTAGTAATAATAATGAAGGGAACCATTTAGGCTCCCTTCGTTATTTTAAAAGATATCAGTTTGACCGTTTCTCCATTTCACCATTTCACCGTTTCTCCGTTTCTCCGTTTCTCCGTTTCTCCAATTCCCCGTTTCACCTTTATACTAAAATATTTTTAGCAAACGCCACGCATTTTCTGACTTCTTTCACTGGGTCAGAGTCTTTAGGTACATCATATTCCAATTCAACCGTAGCTGGAATTTTGTATTTCTTATCTTTTAGCAGCAACAGAATTTCCTTGATAGGAGTATCACCTTCGCCCCATGGTTTGTTAGCACTACCATGATCTTTATTCAGTCTGTCTTTCATGTGCATGCTGGTAATGCGGTCATGCTTGGCTTCGATCAATGCAAGTAATGTTTCTTTCGTATTTGCCCCACCTGCAGCAATATAGTGACCGCAGTCGAGGTTCATTGAATTGTAAGGAGATTGATCCAAAGCAATATCCCATGCGGTATCTGTGGCTTGTGTATGTGCGTGATAGCCAATGTATATTTTATGCTTGGCAGCAAGGTCGCCCAATCGTTTTGATTGTTCAGGTTTCTGCAACTCAACGGTAACAGAATTAGCGCCAAGTGCTTTAGCCGCTTTCAATGCATATTCAATTTCACCGTCAGTATTTCTTTCACCAAGTGCATCCGGTTTGAATGCATAGATGCTGATGCCTGCCTTGTTGTACATTTTTTTCAGCTCTTGGAATTTTTCCATAGAGGCAGTTTCACGCCATGCAGCCATTTGTTTGTTTCTTTCAGGAGCTTTCAGTGTTTTCCATACTTCTTTATTTGCAGAAGGAGCACCAGCAAAATCTTCCGCAGCATCACCCATCAGTTCAATGGCACTTACGCCGCTGTCCACGCAGTATTGCAGGATCTGTTCTGCCGATCCGGGCAATGACCTGTATGAATAGGTGATTACACCCATTTGTACACCCCCGAATTTGGAATTCAGTTTATCAAAAGCGAACAATGATTTGTTGTCAATGAAGAGTCCCGCGCCTAATAGTGCAGAAGCCTGGAGGAATGAACGACGTTGCATGAGGAGTTGATAGTTGAGGGTTGAGAGATGAATTACAATTCAATTTACTGAAATAATTCAATGTTGAGGGAAGTTTAGAAAGTTTAGAAGTTTTAGAATGGTTAAATATTAAACATCCCTAAACCACTCTAAACCTTCTAAACCTTCTAAACTTGTATTCACTACCAAATCCTCACACCAGTCAATCGTGCATATTCAAGTGATGCGGTGCAGAGTTGGAACTGCAATTGCAATTCGTTGAGGAGTGTTCTTTGCAAATTGGTATTGGCGCTGGTTACTTCGAGATGTGTGCCAGTGCCGTGTTTTAATTTATTTGTTGCGAGCTGTGAAGCATTTTTTGCCAGGGTAATCTGACTGGCGGCACGTGATAATCTCTCTTTTGCAGAAACAATATCAGCATAGTTTTGCTTTACATCTTTGTCTAGTGTCTGCTTCATGGATTCAACCGCAAGAGATTGCTGATTGGCAATCGTTTGTTGCAATTTGATCTGCTGTTTGATTTTTCCGCCATTGTAGATGGGAACACTGAACGATACACCAGCCATGTAATTAAATCTCAATTCATAAATATTTGGAAGATAACCATTCTTTCCACCCATGCTGGCACGCATATTCACCATGGGTTTGTTTTTCAATTGACTTATCGCAACATCTTGTTTTGATTGTTGAACTTTATCATTCAACAAGATTAAGTCTGGGTTGATATCAAAATTTGATATTTGTGGAACTGCCGTGATATTGTAGTCAAAATCAGTCCCGTTTGAACTGCCAATTCCGCTTGCATATTCAAGAAGAATCAGCTGTTTGTTCAGCATGGTTGTTAAATCTGTTTTTCTGTTTTCTTCTGCATCCATACTTGAATTGATACTCAATAGATCAATTTCCAATGCGGTACCATTCTTCACCTGGCTCTCAATGATTTTCTTATTTTCATTCAGGGCACTGATGATGGTATCTTGAATGGCAACTGCTTTTTTCAAATAGATGATATAGTAATAGATGTTAGCCACCTGGTAGGCAACCTGGTGTTGCAAATATTCTTTGTTGTGTTGCGACAATGCCAATTCATTTTTGGATTGAGTGATGGCAGCCTTAAGCCTTCCAAAATCAAGAATGGTCATAGTTCCATTGAAACCTGCATTGAAATTATCAACAGGTGCAAACTGAAATTTTTGGTTATTGATGGGCAATACAATTTTGGGCTTGATGTATGCGTACCCTGCATCTGCCGTGATTTCTGGCTGCCAGTTCAACTCAACCAGTTTCTTTTTTTCTTCAGCAATGGCGATGCTATTTTCTGCCTCTTTCATTTTTGGAAAATGAGTGAAAGAAGATTCAATGATCGATCTCAATTCTTTGTTGGCAGTTGATTGCGCTCCTGCAACAACTGTAATCATTGAGCAGATAATGATGAATGATGCTCTTAACATATTTCAGTTTTTACGTTTATTTCTTTTTGTTTTATCCACCACCCCGGCACTCATTCGTCTGCGCTTTCAGCGCATCCGATTTCGTGCCACCCCTCCTGTCCAGGAGGGGATTTTTAGGTTTAATTTATTTTCTTGTTACTCGTTGCTCGTCACTTGTTACTTGCTTTTAATGTGCTTCCGCAGCGGCTTTCATCATCTCTTTTGGATCCTGTCCTTTTTTCTTTACTCTCAGAAATACAACCAATGGTATGACACAGAGAAAGAATATACCCACCAATCTGAATGAATCCAGGTACGATAGGTAATAGGATTGACGATCAACAGCCCCATTCACAATAGCCAAGGCTTTTTGTGATGCTCCTGTGAGATCACCAGTTTTCTGCATAATGCCCCCTGAAATCTGTTGCAGTCTTTCTGTTACTGCGGCAGAGCCGGCTGGCATGTTGGATACCAAAGCATTTCTGTGGAAGGCATATCTCGTTGATACATAGTTATTGGCTATCGCAATACCAAAGGCACCACCCAGCTGTCGGATCATATTGTTAAGTGATATACCTGCTGCATAATCTTTGGGTGCTAATCCCACAACGGCCTGATTGATGAGTGGAAGCTGCGACATGGAAATACCAAAGGCCCTGATCAACAAAGGCAGAAAGAAATCACCCCTGCCTACATCCGGACTCACACCGGCACTCATGAACGCATATACAGCGAATAGTGAGAAACCAATGATCACAAAAGGAATAGGAGTTACACCCTTGCTCATTACTTTCCCAATCACAGGCATCATGATTACACCAGCCAATGTTGGTCCCAACAAGCTTAGCCCTGTTTCATATGCTGTGAATCCAAGTACACGTTGTGCTAATACAGGATAAATAAATACTGAAGTGAATAAACCAAAACCTGCCACAAAAGTGAACATCGTGGTGAATGCCAAATTTCGATTTCCCAGCACACGCAGGTTTACTGCAGGCTGATCGATGCTCAATTCATAAATGATGAATGCTGTCATGCCAACCGCAGCAATCACTGCCGTATATCTGATGATTTCACTGTTGAACCAGTCTTCGGATTCTCCTCTTTCCAATACAAATTGCAAACATGCAATTCCTATCATCAGCAGCAGGATTCCTGTATAGTCGATTTTGATTTGGTCCTTCTTTTTGCCTTCTCCTTCTTTTTTTTCAATGAATGTAAGAGAAAGGATGGTAGCTATGATGCCTATAGGAATATTGATCATGAAGATCAATGGCCAGTTGAAATGTTCGATGATATATCCGCCCACTGTTGGTCCGAGTGTGGGTCCGAGTACGATACCCATCCCGAATAATCCGCTTGCCATTGGTCTTTCATGCGGTTCAAATGCATCGAACATGATAGCCTGGGAAGTAGATAGCAATGCTCCGCCACCTACACCCTGTATAAAACGCCAGATGATTAATTCAACAAGACTGGTTGATTGACCGCACATATAGGAAGCAAGCGTGAATAGAATCATCGATGCTACATAGTAGTTTTTTCGGCCAAAGTATTCGCCCAGGAAACCTGTTAATGGTATGATGATTACATTGGCGATGGCGTAAGAAGTAATTACCCAGCTAACATCTTCGATGTTCACTCCTAGGCTGCCCGACATATCACTTAACGCCACGTTCACAATGGACGTGTCGATCAGCTCCATGATGGCAGCTGACACCACGGTGATTACAATAATCGCTCTTGCGAGTCCTTTTGGTTTTGACATGTACTTATTTTTCAGCTACTACAAAAACACTCATACCCGCGCGAAGCATATCACGATATTGTTTGTCGTTGTCGATCCATATTTTAATGGGAACACGTTGTGTTACTTTTACAAAATTTCCACTGGAATTATCTGGAGGGAGCAATGCAAATTTTGCACCTGTAGCTTCACTCAAACTCGCAACTGTGCCAGTAATTTTTTGATCAGGATATGCATCCACACGCAATTCAACTTTTTTACCAGGTGTCAACGCCTCAACCTGGTTTTCCTTGAAATTCGCAACAACCCAGAATGTACTGTCGTTGACAATAGAAAAAATTGGAGCACCGGCCTGAACATATTGTCCCTCTGAAATGGTCTTCCTGCCTATCTTTCCGCCCATGGGCGCAAGAATTTTTGTATAAGACAATTTCAATTCAACTTGTGCAATCTTCGTTTGCATCACAGCAACAGCATCTTTAGCACGTTGAACACCTGCATTCAGAATGGCAATCCT
>CANFHO010000059.1 GCA_947447005.1 Chitinophagaceae bacterium | reverse complement strand
GTGTTTGTAAGCAGAGATCATAAAACAGCAGAGAAGATCAAAATAAAAATTCATAAAATCATGAATGGGAAAGTCATGATCACTGGTGGACTGGAAGGCATAACATCCGTTATCGTTTCAGGGAATGCTTATTTGAATCAAGGTTCACCGATCAAGATCATCGAATAAAAAGCAACGTATGAAGATCTCGAATTACGCAGTAAAAAATTATCAGTTCACCCTGATCATGTTCATCATGGTGATTGTATTGGGAGTGATTACGATCAAGGATATGCCAAGATCAGAGGATCCTGACATGAATGCTCCTCAATACCCCATCATCATTGTATATCCAGGAACGAGCCCAAGCGATTTGGAAGAGCTTGTAGTCAATCCATTGGAAAAAAGACTTTATGGATTGGAGAATATTAAACGCATCAAAGCCACGATCAATGATGGGCTTGCTGTTTTAATAGTTGAATATAAATACAGTGTAAATGTAGACGACAAGTACAGTGAATTGGTTAGAGAGGTAAATAGCATCAGAGAAGTACTTCCCAAAGAAATTGCGAAGATGGAAGTTCAGAAAGTGTCTCCAACCACTGTAAATGTTTTACAAATTTCCTTGGTTTCAAACAATGCATCCAATGAAAAACTCAAGATAGCTGCTGAAGGATTGCAAAGTGAATTAGAGAAAATCACCGAGCTGAAAAATGTGGAAATATTTGGTTTACCTGAACAAGAGATCAAGGTAGATCTTGATTTGGAAAGACTCTCGCATATGAACATCGGAGTGAATCAAGCTATGCAAGCCATACAAAGCGAGATGGCAAATATTCCGGGAGGCAATATTATAGAAAACAGCAAATCCTTCAATGTAAAGACCAGTGGCAACTACAGTGATATTGATGAAATCCGGAATACGGTAATCATGAGTTACCAAGGTAAAAATGTTTTGCTGAAGGATATTGCATCTGTGGAGTATGGATTTGCAGAATCAAAGCATATTACCAGATTGAATGGAAATCGTTCAGTTTTTGTTGCAGCTGCTCAAAAATCAGGTGAAAATATTTCCAAGACCCAAAAAAAATATCTGCCGATATTAGCGCAATTCAAAAAACAATTGCCATCGAACATAGACATGGTGGTAAATTTTGATCAGGCAGACAATGTGAACAAGCGATTGGGTGGCTTGGCGGAGGATTTTTTGATTGCCATATTATTGGTAGCCATTACGTTGTTGCCATTGGGATTGCGTGCAGCATCTGTTGTAATGATATCAATTCCATTGTCCTTATCAATTGGAATTGTATTGCTGAATTATTTTGGCTATAACCTCAACCAATTGAGTATCGTAGGATTTGTAGTTGCTCTTGGATTGTTGGTGGATGACAGCATTGTTGTGGTTGAGAATATTGAAAGATGGATCAGAGAAGGATACACAAAACGGGAAGCAACACTCAAGGCAACAGGACAAATTGGGAAAGCTGTACTCGGTTGTACTGTTACACTCATTATTGCATTCATGCCTTTGGTGTTTATGCCTGAAGCATCCGGAGAGTTCATAAGAAGTCTGCCCCTGGCTGTTATCTTTTCAATCATTTCATCACTTATTGTTTCATTAACGGTTGTTCCATTTTTATCGAGCAGATTTCTTAAACATCATGGAGGACAATCAGAGGGTAATTTCTTTTTAAGGGGATTGAAAAAATTGATTCACAAAAGCTATGGACCATTGTTGGAAATAGCATTAAAAAAACCGATTTTAACCGTCATTATTGCCACGGCTATTTTTGTAGGGTCGCTGCAACTATTTCCTGTATTGGGTTTCAGCCTGTTTCCTGCTTCAGAAAAACCGCAGTTTGTTGTGAATGTGATCAGTCCTTTGCAATCCAATCTTAACTATACAGATACTGTTTCACAAGCCATAGAAAAAGAATTGATGAAGGTGCCCGAGGTGCAATATGTTTCTGGAAATGTAGGCAAAGGAAATCCGCGAATTTATTATAATGTGATTCCCAAAAATGAACAATCCGATTATGCGCAGGTATTTGTTCAACTAAAGGATAATACATCACCTGCAAGAAAATTGGAAATCATTGAAGAGCTTAGAAAAAAATGGACGCCCTATCCCGGAGCAGGAATTGAAGTTAAAAATTTTGAGCAAGGACCTCCTGTGGTGGCACCTGTAGAAGTCAGATTATTGGGAGAAAATTTGGACACCATAAGGGCCATTTCAATGCGGGTAGAAGAAATGCTCCTCAACATGAAAGGAACATTATACGTTACCAACCCGGTAAAAAATCTCAAAACAAATATAAGGGTACGCATCAACAAAGAGAAGGCAAGCATGTTGGGAATTCCAACCGTCAATATTGACAGGATGGTACGGATTGCCATTGCAGGAATAGAAATGGGTAAGTTTACCGATATGGATGGGGATGACCATCCAATCATTGTTTCAACACCACATGGTAAATCTCCAAGCCTGGAGGTATTGAAAACACTCTATGTCAATTCAGTTTCAGGCAGATCCATTCCTCTTTCAGAAGTGGCAACATTAGAACTTGAAACATCTCCTTTAAGCATCAATCACCTGAATAAAATCAGAACAGTTTCCGTTTCTTCGTTTGCACAAAAAGGAATGTTGAACAGCGAATTGATCAATGCTGTGGTGAAGGAAATGGATAAGATGAAATTACCTGCTGGCTACTCCTATCAAATGGGAGGAGAAGTTGAATCTGCCAATGAATCATTTGGTGGTTTTGCAAGCATCATTATCATCACGGTTTTCTTTTTCATTGCAGTGTTGGTTCTGGAGTTCGGAACATTTAAGAGTACATTGATTGTACTATCTGTCATTCCATTGGGTATTGTAGGAGCCGTATTGGCATTGTTGGTTACCGGAAATCCACTTTCATTTGTGGCAACCATTGGTATAATTGCTTTGGCAGGAATTGAAGTGAAGAATACAATTTTACTTGTTGATTTCACCAATCAATTGAGAGCTGAAGGAATGTCTTTGGATGATGCCATTAAAGAAGCAGGAGAAGTTCGCTTCCTTCCAATCATTCTCACAACACTTACTGCCATTGGCGGATTGCTGCCGATTGCAGTTTCAACAAATCCATTGATTTCTCCATTGGCCATTGTCATGATTGGAGGATTGATTAGTTCTACATTGTTGTCGAGAGTGGTAACGCCGGTGATTTATAAGTTGATGCCCCCGAAGGTTGTTTAAAAGGCAAAGAGGCAAGGAGGCAAAGAGTTCTGATTGGAAAGTATTATAAAATTAATAGAACTTGACCAGCTAAAACTCCTTGCCTCATTGCCTCATTGCCTCACTGCCTCACTGCTTCACCATCTTCACCATATTCCTTTTACCATCGCTTTGGTTTACAGAGATAAAGTAAACACCACTTTTAATCAGACTGATATCAACTTTATTTTCACCAGGTTTGACATTGAAATTTTTAACCAGACGGCCTGAGAGATCTACAATTTGTGCTTGTGTTACAGTTTGTTCGCTACAAACAACATTCAACTCATCTTTAGCAGGATTGGGGTAAACAATTACAGGATTGTCAGGAGTGGAACTGAGTACCCTGATCCAGGAATAACTGCTTTGTCCATCAAGATCCTCTTGTTTAACTCTGTAAAAATTAGATGCAGAGAGGTTAGCCAGATATGAATAAGAATATTGTTCTATTTCTAGACTGTTTATAGTTCTTGAAGGAATATAAGCAAGTTCATCCCATTTAGATTGGTCACGGCTATATTGAACATAGAAACCTTTATTGTTTACTTGTGTTGAGACTTGCCAATTCAAATAAACTTGATTTTTGTTTTTTGCCTGCACATTGAAACTCAACCATTTCAACGGCATCACCGTCATGGGGAAATTACATGAGGTAAGGTCTACAATATTATTTGCAAGCGAACCTTTCAATGTAAAACTCAATGTTATTGGATTAAACAAATAGAGATGGTTTGAAGTGGAAATATAAATGTTACCACTTTGGTTGAATGCAATACCATAGGCATCATTTCCATCAGGGGTTGGAGTTGATGTTGCGAGTATTCTGGTAACTGGTAATGAGCTGAGTGGACCTGAACTCGGAACAGGACCGGTAATTTTATATAAACCGATTTTACCAAGACCAGCGGTAACCATCCAGATATTTCCATATCCATCAAAGGCCATATCACCTGTATTGTATGTTTGAATAGCTGCGCTTACATCATTTCCATCCTGGTCTACAAGACTCGATGTAATCAACTTCCATGTATTCGAACTTATGGTATAGCAGTATAAATTACCCTTTGTATCAACTGTATAATATCTTCCATCGGGAGAAACACTTCCCATCCTGATAGGATTTCTAATAGGACTGGTTGTTAAGGTTGCATAGGTTTTAGTTACTGGATCATATGAAACAAATTTACCCCCATTGCCTGTGGTTGGATTCGTCCAGAAATAATAGAATTTACCATTGATATTCGTGTAGCCCAGTCCATTTGAACCAGAAGCACCAGTGGGCGTATTAATTGTTCCGCTGTTGTTCAATGCTGTTCCAACCGATGAGTTTGTAACGGTTATGGGATATAACTTACCGCTCTGGTCTACACCATAAATTACATTCTCCGGATCATTACATGCAGAAGTTTGTGACGAACCTGTAAGAGGCAAGCCAACAAAGGCGATTTGGATGCAGGCGACCATTATAGTATGGTCAATGAACCTGCGTAGGTTCGTTTTCATTAGATAGGATTTTGGATTAATGGATGCAACCGGCTGATAAACAACTTATTGGAAAATTTTTAATGATTTTATCCAATAAAGAGCATAAAGCCTGTGGCATTTCCACCCATTAATAACGGATGTTAATAATATGTTATTGCATAAATCGTTAATAAAACAAAGGTTTTAACAATAAGGATTAGGAGATTTACGATGTTAGACGCAGCGCCTGAAGGATTAAACAACAGATTTTCCTTTAAGGCAAACGTTTTGAAAGGATTGATGCGATGAAAATAATCCAACGTAATTTTACGAAGTCCAATTGCTTTAATTCAATGAAATATTTTATTGTGCTGGCTTTTTTGTCTGTTCTATGCTCCTGTCACAAACAGGATGCCCATGTGAAAACAGGTGGGATGGAAATCTCTTTTGTAAACAATGCTGGCAGCCAGAAGATTACTCTTGGAAACACCCAATACATAAATTCAAGTGGTGAAACATTCACAATAGGTACACTCAAATATTATATCAGCAACATTGTCATCACCAAAACAACTGGTGAAAAATACATTGTTCCGCAGGACAGCTGTTATTTTCTGATAGATGAATCCAATGCTTCGAGCCTGAAACCAAGATTGAATATTCCTCAAGGCAATTACAGTAGTCTTTCCTTCATGGTTGGTGTAGACAGTTTGAGGAATACAAAAGACCTTTCGCAACGAACAGGTGTGTTGGATCCAACCAATACGGCCGCTGATATGTATTGGACATGGAACAGCGGATATATTTTTTTCAAGGTTGAAGGAAATTCTGCCGCATCATTGCAAACAGATAAATCGTATCGCTTTCATATAGGCTTATTCGGAGGATATTCAAGTGGCACCATCAACAATACACGTATAGTATCCATCAACCTATCTCAAAAAGGAAATGCAATAATATCATCAGGCAAAACATCTCATATCAACATCAATGCAGATATCCTGAAGATTTTCAATGGCACTCATGTGATCAGTATTGCAAACAGTTCTGTGATCATGGCAACAGCGAACAGTGCAGATGTGGCTGATAACTATGCTACCTTGTTTTCTCATGCCAGCACCATCAACGAATGAAAAAATACATTGTCATATCATCTGTGCTGATTTTCATGATTGCATTTGCATGCAGGAAAGATCAAACAAGTCATTTCAACTCATTCACAACTCCTTCTTATTTTCCAGCCACATCATATCATTTTGAGACGAATCAAATCACTGAAGGCGGATTTTATCTTGGAAAAAAATTATTCTACGATTCTTTGCTGTCTATTGACAATTCAACCAGCTGTGGCACCTGTCATATCCCCACATCAGCCTTTACACATCATGGCCATGATTTGAGTCACGGTTTGAATGGAACCCTTACAAAGAGAAATAGTCCAGCTATCATGAATCTCGCATGGAGCAATAGTTTCATGTGGGATGGAGGCATTCACGACCTCGATCTTCAGCCCATTTCCCCTATCACCAATCCTATCGAAATGGGTGAAACGATGGATCATGTTGTTGCAAAATTGAAACAACAACCCAATTATAAAAATCTGTTTTTAAAGGCATTTGGTACGGAGGAAATCACAGGTGATAAACTCTTGAAGGCATTGTCGCAATTCATGTTGATGTGTGTGAGCAACAATGCAAAATATGACAGTGTAAAACGCGGACAAACACAATTCACTCCCACAGAACAAGCAGGGTATAACATCTTTTTACAGAAATGCAATGCCTGTCACAATGAGCCTTTGTTTACGGATAATAGTTTTCGCAATACGGGTTTGAAGCCCAGTATTCTCAATGATTCCGGCAGGTATAAGATCACATTGAACGATCGAGATATGTTCACCTTCAAGGTTCCCAGTTTACGCAACATTACTTATACGGCTCCCTATATGCATGATGGCAGATTTTATTCTTTGGATGCTGCGTTGGAGCATTACAACAGCCAGGTAATGAATATGCCCAATATCGATCCCATCTTCAGAAGGGAAACAATACCGGGCATACGGTTGAGTGCAGATGAAAAAAATAAGTTGATTGCTTTTCTCAAAACATTGGATGATCGTTCATTTGTTACCAATCCAATGTTGGGTGAAAATTATAGTCCCAGGTGATTATTTCTTATACACTTCCTTTCCATTCACGATTGTTCTCAACACTGAAACTTCTTTAATATTTTCCGGTTTGATCTTAAATAGGTCCTCACTCAAAACCACGAAATCCGCCAGCATACCGACTTTCAGCACACCTAGCTTATCTTCCTGAAATGAGCCAAACGCATTGTTTGCAGTGTATGATTTCAATGCTTCTTCCACCGTCATCTTTTCATTCGGAAACCATCCATCTGGATTTTTACCATCGCCTGTTCTCCGAGTTATCGCTGCATAGATTCCATACATCGGATTGATGGGCGCAACCGTCCAATCGGAGCCGAATGTGAGCTTAACGCCTTTATTAAGCATACTCCTGAATGCATAGGTGCCTGCGAGTCTTTCATCATCCAAACGTTTATGCGCCCAAATGCCATCATCCACCAGATGATAGGGATGCATGGATGCAATCACGTGTTGATCTGCGAAATGCTGAATAGCGGTCACATTAACATGTTGTGCATGTTCCACACGGAAACGCCTGTCGCGTGAACCATTGGCTTTGTCTGCCTCATCATATATACCCAAAATAAAATCATTGGCTTTATCTCCTATTGCATGAACTGCCACATGCAATCCTGCTTTATCGGCACCAATAACCCATGAACGCAGGAGGTTTGTATCGGTTATATTCAATCCAGTGGAACTTGGATCATCCTTGTATGGCTTATGAAACCATGCCGTAGTCGATCCCAGTGAACCATCCACAAATCCTTTCAATCCGCCCCAATGAAGCATATCATCTCCTCTTCCATCTTTCTTGATTAGGGAATCAAGTTTTTGCCATGTGCCTAATGAAACGAAAGAATAGATACGAAGAGGAATTTTATTTTCAGCATGTGCAGTACGATATGTTGCCAGATCAGGCCAGCCGCCATAGGTACCCATATCATTTACTCCGGTTACACCCAATGAAACAGCGTATTGAGCGGCCCTGTCGAGATACTCACGCATTTGTTTTTCACTCGGCGCAGGAATGGCAGGATTGATCAATGCGAAGGCTTCATCTTTGAATACACCGGTTGGATTACCTTGTGTGTCTTTGATCATTACTCCACCTTCAGGAACGATGCTATTTCCTGTTACCTTGGCAAGGGCAAGTGCTTTTGAATTCGCAAAAGCCATGTGGCCATCGTAACGTTGAATGAATAGAGGATGTTCACCTGTTACAGAATCAATCCATTCTCTACGAGGAAGTTCACCTCCCCAGTTTTCATGATCCCAATCACCACCCATGATCCATTCGTTGCCTGGATGATCAATGCAATATTGTTTGATGATATCAATGAATTGTTGTTTGGATCGGGCTTCTTTGAGTTTCACACTAGCTAAACCGTATCCACCCATCAGGAAATGCGTATGGTTGTCGACAAAGCCTGGAACGAGCATCTTCCCTTGTAGGTCAATCAGTTCTGTTGTTGATCCTTTCACGGCATTTTCATCATCCCCTACATAGATAATTTTATTGTCTTTGATGGCGATGACAGAAGCGGAAGGCTGACTGCTATCGCCTGTCCATATGTTTGCATTGATGTATATCTTATCGGCAGCTTCGCGATTCTTACAAGAAAAAAAAGCGAGAAGCATCAAATAAAGTAATGTCCTAAAACGCATTGGTTTTGATTTTAATGAAACATAAAGTTACGCAAGACAGAGATGTTGTAAATGGACAGTTACCATTAAATTTGTTGTCATGAAATATATATTGCATTGTTTGTTCGCTTTTATGTTTGTATCGAATGTACAAGCCCAAAAATTCAGTATTCGTGTAAAGGACCAAGAGAAGAAAATGCCATTACAGGGAGTAAGTATTTCAGAAGGGAAAAAAAACCTAGGCATTACAGACAGCACAGGCGTATTTGTTGCAAAATTTTCCTTTGGTGAACACATCTTGGAATTCAGTGCCATAGGATTTGAAAAATCAATCGTGACCATCAAATTTCCATTAGAGGCAGATCATGTTATTGAGTTAACAACATCAACAGGTTTATTGGAAGAAATCACCATTGTTTCATCTACGAGAAACAATCAGCGCATTGAAAATTCGCCCTTGAAAGTGGAAGTATTGGGACGTGAAGAAATGGATGAAGAAAATGCCATCAAGCCTGCCAGTATTGGAAGTATTATTGGCGACATCAGTGGAATTCAGATACAGCAGAGCAGTGCCGTGAATGGCAATGCCAATGTGCGTATCCAAGGATTGGAAGGAAGGTATACACAGATTCTGAGGGATGGATTGCCCTTATATGATGGATTCAGTGGAGGCTTTGGTATTTTATCGATACCGCCTCTTGATCTCAAACAAGTGGAGCTCATCAAAGGCGCTGCATCCACCTTGTATGGTGGTGGTGCCATCGGTGGAATGGTGAATATCATTTCGAGAAAGCCCACCGAAAAACAAGTAGCCACTTTAACACTGAACAGGTCAACCTTAAGCGAATCCAACATCAATGCATTCCTATCAAAAAAACATGATAAGATTGGATATACTTTGTATGCAGGTTATACAAACCAAGGAGAAAGAGATGTAAATAAAGATGGATTTTCTGATCTTCCTAAACTTGTGTCATTGGTGGTTCATCCGCGACTCTTTTTATATCCTTCAAAAAACACCACCATCACTGCAGGATATACAGGAACCTTTGAAAAAAGGAATGGCGGTGATATGATGGTATTGAAAGGCAACGGAAATACATATCATCAGTATTATGAAGAGAACCAAACAAAAAGAAATTCAGGAGAATTTATCATTGAACATACCTATTCCGACAAAACAAAACTGGAGTTTAAAAACAGCTTGAGTTCATTCAACAGAAAATTGATTTCAAATACATTTTCAATGGATGGACAGCAGTTCAATCAGTTTTCAGAATTATCCGTTTTCCACCCATACAAGAAAGGCAGTGTAGTTGGAGGCATCAATCTTCTGGGAGATCAATTCAAAAAACTTTCGTCTTCTTTCCCCATTGCATTGCAAAACTTCAGCAACAACACGTTTGGTTTTTTTGCACAAAACACCTTGAATCTCACAGAGCAAACTATTTTAGAAGCAGGTATCAGAGAGGATCTTCATAACCATTATGGTAATTTTCTACTTCCAAGGGTTGCCTTATTTCACAGGTTCAATGACCAGTGGGCTACCAGAGGTGGAATTGGTTATGGTTACAAAGCCCCTAACTTGTTTTCTTCTCAAATCAAAGATGTTCCTATTGAAAAAATACTACCGTTTACAGATGATATAAAAGCTGAGAAATCTATTGGCTATAATGTGGAGGTGAACTATAAAAAAGAATGGGGAGATGGGAATGAATTTTTCATCAATCATGCATTTTTCCTCACATCTGTAAACAATCCTATCATTATTGAAAACGATGCATTGGGTGGTAATATACTTTTTGCCAATGCAAATAAACCTGTTGTCACCAAAGGATTTGACACATACATACAAACCGTGTTGAATGGTTTTGAAGTATATGTTGGTTATACATTTACCATTGCAGAAAGAAAATATTTAAATACAAATCAGTTCATGCCACTGACACCCAAAAACAGGATGGCATTTACATTGTTGCGTGATTTTGAAAAACTAGGCTTCAGGGTTGGTGCTGAAGCTTCTTATAATGGAAAGCAAATCAGGTATGATGGATCGAAAACACCTGGATATCTTTTTGCAGCTGCCATGTTAGAAAAAAGATTGGGCAAAAAAATCAGATTGGTACTCAATTGTGAAAACCTGTTTGATTATCGTCAGAGCAGGATTGAATCCCTGTTCAACGGAAGTATCATGGCGCCTGATTTTAAACCACTCTGGGCTCCTATTGATGGTAGGGTGGTGAATTTGGCGATGGTTGTGAAATTATAAAGGGAAAGAGGCAAGGAGGCAAGGAGGCAAGGAGGCAAGGAGGCAAGGAGGCAAGGAGGCAAAGAGGCAAGGAGGCAAAGAGGCAAGGAGGCAAAGAGGCAAAGAGGCAAGGAGGCAAAGAGGCAAAGAGGCAAGGAGGCAAGGAGGCAAGGAGAATATCATCCTTTTTGAATTAATGAATGACATATAAATAGAAAAGTAATGAAAAGAAATTCTCTTTGCCTCTTTGCCTCCTTGCCTCTCTTCCTCCTTGCCTCCTTGCCTCTCTGCCTTGTTGCACAAATCAAAATTGCCTGTGTAGGTAACAGCATCACCTTCGGCGCGAGAATTGAAAAACGTGAAATAAACTCCTACCCTGCGCAATTGCAGGCGATGCTTGGCAATGAATACAATGTTCAGAATTTTGGTAACAGTGGTTCCACGTTGTTGAAGAAAGGAAACAAGCCATACTGGAAACAAGCAGAATATATCAAGGCGCTGGAATTCAAGCCTGATATGGTTTTTATCAAGTTGGGAACGAATGACAGTAAGATCATGAATCGCCCTTTTCACAATGAGTTTATATCTGATTACAGTGATCTCATTCATGCGTTCAAAGATGCGAATTCAAATGTGCGTATAGTTCTACTATTACCGATTCCATCGTTTGCCACAGACAGCAATGCCATTTATGATCCGGTGATAAAAAATGCAATCATACCCATGACCAAGGAGGTTGCTTTTAAAAATCATACAGAGATCATCGACCTCTATCAATTGTTCATCAATCATGCTGAATTGCTGCCTGATAAAATTCATCCGAATGCAACAGGTGCAACCATCATTGCAAAGAGATTATTTGATTTCATTAAACAAAAAAGCACAGAGCCGGGTCCCCCACCCATTTTTAGCAAATTACCCGAAGGTTTCACTGTATCCAATTTTCATGGATATGCCTGTGCAGATTTTTCATACAACAACAGAGCATGCAAAGTTGTTGCGCCTAAAGTAGTTGCAGAGGGTTCTCCGTGGATCTGGCGTGCAAGGTTCTGGGGACATGAGCCCCAAACCGATATAGCCCTGTTGGAGCGCGGGTTTCATGTGGTGTATTGTGATGTAGCTGAATTGTATGGAAACAAAGATGCCATTGCACTATGGAATGATTTTTATGCATACATACATCATGCGGGACTGAATAAAAAAGTTGCCCTGGAAGGCATGAGCCGAGGTGGAATCTATATCTACAACTGGGCTTTGGAAAATAAACACAAGGTATCATGCATCTATGCTGATGCGCCAGTGTTGGATATGAAAAGCTGGCCCGGTGGAAAAGGCAAGGGACCTGGCAGCAAGACTGATTGGGAGATTTTTAAAAAAGATTTCGGGTTGACTGAAGAAGATGCTGTTGCGTTTAAAGGCAGTCCACTTGATAAAGCCAAAAAGATTGCAAGACTGCATATTCCTATGTTGCATGTTGTGGGAGATGCCGACGAGGTGGTTCCTGTAGACGAAAACACATCTCCGTTTGAGAACATCATCAAACAACATGGAGGCGATATTACAGTCATTCATAAACCTGGCGTGGGTCATCATCCGCATAGTTTAGCCAACCCAACACCGATTGTGGAGTTTATTTTGAAATCAACATCAGGCATCAAGTATTGATACCTCCGCTCACTTCAATACGTTGACCATTGATCCATTTGGCATCTTCGGAGCAGAGGAATGCAACAACACTTCCAAGATCATCTGCTTGTCCTACCCTACCGAGTGGAGACATATTAGCCAGCATGGCCTTGAATTGAGGATTGTTTCTGATAGCAGCATTGTTGAAGTCGGTTTCAACCGGACCAGGGGCTACGATATTAGCGCGCAATCCTTTTACGCCAAGTTCTTTGGCCATGTATTTGGTGAGAATTTCCATGGCGCCTTTCATAGAGGCATACACAGAATATCCTGGATTGCTGAATCTTGTTGTTCCTGAAGAAATATTGACAATGGAGCCACCCGCATTCATGGATGGTACCAATTTTTGTGTGAGAAAGTATACCCCTTTGTAATGCACATTCATGAAATCATCAAAGATATCTTCAGTTACATCTAAAAATGGAACTGTTTTGCCCATACCTGCATTGTTCACCAAATGATCGAATGTTTCTGTCTGAAATTCAGTCTTCAACAATTCAATGAACGAACTCACAAAGGAATCAAGTGAATTGAAATCACTCATATTCAATTTCAATGCAGCTGCTTTCACACCCAGCGCTTTCAGCTCTAAAACAACTTCATGAGCCATCTCCTCATTGCTGTTAAAAGTGATTACAACATCATTGCTTTTTCTTGCAAGTGAAAGAGCCATATCTTTTCCGAGTCCGCGACTTCCGCCTGTTACCAATGCTATTTTATTTGCCATATATGTATTTTATTGAGGTTGTTCCAATGGTTTCACAATTCTGGTCATTCTTCCATCTGCGCTGATACCTTCCAACACAACCTGCAATTTTTTGCTGAAGTCGTTGTTGAAGAATTGAATCCTGAAGCGCGGGCTTTTCTTATTTGTCATCACGTATGGATTCCAATACAATGTAGTACGGATATCGGTTTCAGGATTTTCATTGGGATTGTCGTATTGAGGATTGTAGAATTCCTTGAATTGAGAATATCCTGTCAGAATCGTATTCATCATCCCCTTGTTCGAGCCGTTGTTGTCGCCTTTGAAATCTCCACCTTTCTTGGTGTAGATGGCAATGGCGCCACCAGCACCGCCGCCGGATGAACCAAAGAATGGAGGACGAAATACTTTCACCATTGCAATGTCTCTCACATTAAGTGATTGAATTTGTTGTACGCCCAATGGAAACTGATCAAGATACAAATCGGGTGTTGATCCTCGCCAGCTGAGCGACATACCAGTTCCTTGTCCGCTGATCATCAAACCAGGCACCCTGCCCTGCAGGTAACTCAGGATATCGAGCGCCCCTGCTGCCGCAGGATCATTTACAAAATCAAATGTCTGTGCATCTCCCCCGGCAAACAATCCTGAAGAATATCTCTCGTCCAATACCTGCTCTTTGGATTTGACCCTTGCCTTCACAATGACCTCCTGTAAAGTCTTATATTGAGATCGTTTCTTCCATTCTTCCTGCAATTGCAGAAATCCATTCATGCGTATTCTCGAAAGACTATCATTCCAAACAAAGGGTTCATTGCCATTTGTATAATCAACTGTTTTATAGCCTTGTCTTAACAAACCATTTTCAAATTTCACCTGAACTATATCCGTCAATGTTTTATTTTGATTGAAGTTGTAAAAGATTCTTGCGGTGTCATAAAACATTTGTGTGAAATCATTGAAGGTTCCATCTTTATCAACTGGCACGAATAATAGATTTCTGCTGCTGTCCTTGTGCTGAACAATCAGATTGAGCATCAGACTTGCAGTGCTTACGTTTTTCAATCCGAACACTTTTCCACCGATGTTCATCATCCCTGTTTCCACACCATACTTCAATGTTGGGGCAATACCAGCGCGCAATTTATCCCAGTCAAATTTCCTCCATCCATTGGTTTGCATCACCAGGTCGAGGTTGGCCATGACGGAATCAGAGTCGCTCGACAAATAATATCCAGGGTTGTGGATTCTGCCGCGCAGTTCATTCGACAACAACATATCTGAATAGATTGAAGCACCTGAAGTTGCGTCGAAAGATGCATCGGTAACCGAAACCGACATGTTGGTAAAAGTTGTATCAGAAACAAACACGTCAAATACGTTTTTACCGCGTTTGGTCAATGTAGTAAGCTGTGGAATGATCTTGGCAGTGAACTCATGGGTGCGGTTGTTGATGAAAACGATGCGTTCCGCAATCGGCATCCAATCGGAGCCGAAAAGAGAAAACTGCAATACACCTGTAGGCATTTCAGCGATGGGAATTTTTGCATTCAACAGTGTTTTTTCCGTTGCATTGAGACTCACTTTGAACTGCAGATTCTGACTCATGTGAACGAGCAGGTACATGTTCCTGAATGTTTCTGGAGCGTTTTTGGTTCGCTCCACTCTTACAGTTGCGAATTCATTGTCGGTACTCACGGAGATGGTAGCGCCATCTTGTTTTGCAGCAGGCAATGGGGTGACACCTGATTTTCCAAATGGATCAGACCATTTGATAGAATAGGATTCGCCAGGTTTTGGGAATACCTGGAAACTGCCCATGCCATCGTGACGAACACGGATGGTATCGATGACTTTATTTTTATCATTCACCAGTAATCCTTTGATCTTGACAGGAAAACCAAATTGGTTGGTGGCTTTGAAGGCCATTTTCGATTCGATGCCATTGACAAGGGTTCCGCCTTCGGCGAAGACATCGACTCTTGTTAACGGTACTACTTCCTTTTTAGCATCATAGACAGCGCCGGTATTGATAGTGATATCTTTTTGATAGATGAATTCGGGTTCATCGTTCAGCATCCATTTTGTAAACACTTTCATGCGAACGAAATTTCCATTGTATGTTGCAGGCAATTCAAAAGAACCTCTTGCAGTTGCCTGAAACAATGGCGAAACGGCTTGTCGCATGACCTTTCCGGTGGTATCATACCATTCCACATACACATTTTTGCTGAGGAAGGTAGGTCCCTCTGGATCCATCACATAGATCTTATACCAGATTGTTTCTTCCTTGTTGTAGATATTCTTATCGAAATGCACATGCACACGCTCTTTCGGAAATCCTTCTGCATAGACCGACATCATCGAGTCGATTTGCTGTGCGGAACTGTGGAAAGAGATTGCCGATACAAAGACAATCATCAAGGGAGAAATCAAACGCTTCATCATTGCAAATTATATGAAATGCAATTTACTTGAAAGCTGATAGATTGAAGCGGGAATTGGTGTTAAAGGCTTAAAAGGGGCTGAAAAATGAGTAGTTTTTGGGAGAGACTGATGCGTGATTTTAAATATGTAGGATAAGAACAAAATAAAAAGCCATCCCAATTGGGATGGCGTAAGGTGTTTTATATAGGTTAGTGTGAAGCCAAGTAAGTAATTTCCTCTTGGGTTAAGGCTCGGTTGTAGATACGGATATCGTCAAGTTTGCCATAAAATGGCTCGAAGCCTCCAGAGTTACCAATTGTCATTGGACAGTTTGAGTCGGGGTTGAGTTGTGTAGCTATTGTTTTGGCAATAGAAGAACCTTTATAAAACAATTCCCATCTGTTGTGATCAAATACTGCAATAATGTTAACCCATGTATTTAGGGGACATAATGTTGTAGATGTAGCTCCATATACTGTTCCATTATGTGTGATAAAATCAATACCTGCACCTGCCCCTGATCCAACGGCAAAATAAACTTGCCAGTTAAATACAAAAGTTCCATTTGCTCTTTTTCCTAAAAAATGCATCCTATCCTGATTGCCAGTTCTGTAAGCCCAAAAACTCAACGAAAATGAACTTGTTTGTGTAAAACCTAGTGTTGCATTGTGTGGGATTGAAATGTTTCCACCATTAAATAAGTATGAAGAATTTGAATTATTGAATCTATCATTTGTTAATGTAGGACCATTAACTATTCCATTATTGCCATTTCCACTGCTGTCTAGTGCATTACCTGTAAAAGGGTAATAAGCAACCAACCCAGTAGAAAGAGAATTTGGTGTGACAGATAATTGCGCTAGTATCTGATTCAATTTTATCAACAAGTCTGCATATTGCTGATTTAACAAAGTGATTTGAGCTGTGATGCTTTGAATATTAGCATTTACCTGAGTTAATTGTGAATTTAAGCTTGATATCTGCAATACAATTCCCGCCAATTGAACTTTAATACTATCTATGGATTTTGACAGGGATGCTACATTTGTGTTTGTTACACTCAATGCTGCCGCAAGCGAATCAGATCTTTTTTGAAGGGCAGTGATAGATTGTTTCAATGCGTTGATTTCGACAGAATCATCATCTTTTTGACAGGAAATGAATAATGTTGCCACAAACAATGAGAGACAACATACTAGAAGCATTTTTTTCATCATGGAATAATTTCACCAAAATTGTATTTCATTCATTTTATAAAACAGTATTAGGTTACTAATTAATAGATGATTTCAAAACAACTTTTTCAAATAATAAATGATTTTAAAAATATATATTTCTACGCTTTACATATTATGATATTTAATTATAACATAATAAATGAGTTAATGAAATACCGTGAATGTTTTTTACTTGTTAATTTGTTTGAAATTGCTAGATGAAATCTTGGTTTTCAATTTTATTTTTCTTGACTTATATCAGTTCCTTTGGTCAGGAAATCTCGATAAAAAATAATGAGCTGCTTGAATTTTTATACAAAACTGATGCTCAAATTGAATCTGTTTCTTGTCAGGCCAATGTAAATAAACTTATCCCGCAAGATGACCCGTATTTAAGGAATTATAACCAAATCATTGTCAAGGACAGCACTGGTCTATATATTCTAATTGATGGAACGGGGAGGGTTTACAAGGCAAGCGGTTTGAAAGGGAAGGACGTGATTTTTGAGCGAATAGATTCAACTCATTTTTATGGGTACAATGGGTATGCTCTTATTTTTTCTTCTAAGGATACACTTTTTTCCCTTGGTGGTGGTGGCTTTTGGAGAGAAAATGGCCAATTGCGATATTTCAACACAATTCACCATGAATGGAATATCATTCCAACCAATGTAGAGGTTCCAGTTTACGAGGTTTTCCATTACAATAATTCAGCATCACAAGCCATTTACTATTTACAGGTACCTTTCCAAGATGAGGCAACGGGTAAAGAATATAGGGATTATTCAATGTATAGACTGGACTTGAGTTCCAGAATCAACCACAAGTTGGGATTATTGAATAATAATTTGCTGCAGTTAAATAGTGCAAATAAACGCTATGTAAATATACCATCTTTGAAAGGGGCCATGGTCAGTTTTAACAGATTGAATGAGTACCTTTTGTGTTTTCAAGACAATGCAGTTTACAAATTAAAGAACCAAAAACTCGTTGAAGACTTCTATTCAAGTTCAGCTCAATCATATGTAACCAATCTTTTTGCAATTGGAGATAGGGTATATTATACATATTCAAATGACAGTCTTTACAAACTGCATTCATTCAAGATTTCAATGAATGACTTTGTCAAGGAACCTTACCCATTGTTTGAAACCTCAATCACAGATGATGCAAAAAAGTATGCACTGCCACTATCATTTATGTTACTTATATCAACAGGTGGGTTATTCTATTTCAAGAAAAAAAGAAAAAGAATTTCGCCCATTGAAAATCTACCTATAGAATCCGAAGATGAATCCAGTTTAAAATTCAATGCGATCGAAAATGATCTAATCAATAAAATGATTGATGCAAGCAAAGCAAAAAAACAATTCTCTGTAGATGATATAAATATCGCTTTGGGACTTGGAAAGAAATCACTCGAAATACAGAAGAAAGGCAGAACAGAAGCCATCAACCGGATCAATCACAAATTTAAAGTGATCTATGAAGTAAAAGAAGATCTGATTGAACGCAAACGTTCAGAAGAAGATAGAAGGTTTTACAAATACATCATCAGCGAAGAGCATGCAAGGATGGTGAAGAAATAAAGTTATACTAACCTCTTATTTTTTAGGCACTGTAAAGATATCAGCGCCTAATTCTGCCTCCAGTTTAATCAATGATTTGATGGTTAGATTATGCTCACCGGAGAGCCATTTGCATATTTCGGATGGTTGCTTTTTCAAAAGACCCGCCAAATCCTTTTGAGATATGTTTTTCTTTTCCATCAATTGATGAATCCTCACAGTGATATCACCCATTTTTCGGATATATAATTTCGTTTCATCTGTGGTCTCTTTCAGTATTTTTTTTGTGATTTCGGTACGCATGTATAATTTTTAAAATTGTATGATTTCATTCCCATTAAAGTCTTTCAATTTCAACGTAGTTTCGTCAACATGTATTATCTCATCTGAAAATGCTTGTTCAATTTGTTTAGCAAAACTCTGTGCCTCATAAAACTTCATTGATAGTTCTTCAGATTCCTGAATTGTCCGACCTCTTTTATTTCCTCCATTAAATAAAATCACAATATCTTCTCTATTTTTTAGCCTCATTGCAAAAAGTCGCAACGGAAAAGATAAAAAGCCAAACGACAAATGTTCAATTCTAATCTTTCCTCTATGTGGCAATGCAATTACATTTCTCTCGATTCGACTAAAAAAAGGGTCAATGGCGCCATACCTTTCACCGATATTTTCAATCAAATGACTCATTAACCTCTGCACGTGTAACCTATATTCTTTTTTCTTGTACATTCTTAAAAAGAACAATTCGGTTTCTGAATGAAGGGCTCCATCTTTCCTCACTGAGTAAAAAGTAACTTTTGGGCAATCATCATCCCAAATTTCTAACATAAAATTATTCATTTATAAGTGAATTTTAAAATTCATTTTTAGACCTTTGAAAATGAATTATTAAATTCAAACTTAAAACGAATACGATGGGTTGAAAGGTGAAATTCAACCAATAATTCGGAGAAAATAATCTGAAAATTTGGAGATTTTCTTTTGTAAAATGTTTACTCCACCGCCGCTAC
>CANFHO010000058.1 GCA_947447005.1 Chitinophagaceae bacterium | reverse complement strand
TATATACCTCCAACATATTGAAGATAATTCGTGCTGAATTTTGTTGCATGTTCGTTGATGGCAGCAGCTTCCTTTACACCTGTATGATCCTTCCACAGCACAAACATGGCATTGGGATTTTCGGCAAAGGCCGGATTCAATGCAAGAGGAGTGCCCGTTGCATCTACCGCAACAGGGGTGGATCCGGTGGTATCAATAGATATGGCTTTTACTTTGGATGCCACATCTTGTCCTGCTTTGCTGATGCATTCTTTGATGGTAGCTTCAAGCCCTTCTACATAATCAAGTGGATGTTGCCTGAACATATTATTTGCTGCATCACAATACAATCCCTTTTTCCATCTGGGATAATAAAAAACAGCAGAGCTCAGCTCATTTCCATTGGAAGCATCTACAAGTATGGATCTTACAGAGTCGGTGCCATAATCGACACCGATAACAAATTGTGTGTTGGCCATTGCAAACGTTTGCGGTATAATTATCACTTGAAGATAGTCAAACGTTGGCAAAAAGCCCTTACTTTGGCTATCTTTGGAACTAAATTAACGCATATTTGATATTAAATGTATAAATGACACTAAATATGAAGAATATTGTCTTGAAAGTGCATGAGCGTGATAATGTGATTGTGGCGTTGAGGGATCTTGAAAAAGGGGAAGTGATTGATTTCAGTGGGGAGAAATATGAGCTTCAGGATAGGGTAGCTGCGAAGCATAAATTCTATACAACCGATCTTGCAAAAGGTGGTGAGGTGATTATGTATGGCGTGTTAGTAGGCAAGGTGCAGGTTGATGTGAAACGTGGACAGCTCATGACTACCGAAAATCTGCATCATGCGGCAGATCCGTATGCTTACAGGGGTGTGCATCAGACATGGACTGCTCCTGATGTAAGCAAGTTTGTTGGTCGCACTTTCAATGGATATGTTCGAAATGATGGTCGCGTTGGCACCGCAAATTATTGGCTCTTCATTCCCATGGTATTTTGTGAAAACAGGAACCTGGATGTGATCAGGGAAGCCATGTACAATTCATTGGGATATGCTGTTACTGATAAATATAAGCAGTATACCAAAATGCTGGCGCAGGCTTATGAAAATGGTGAATCACTCGATATAAACATGACCGATCTATCTCCAAATCCCAAGCCCGACAGGCTTTTTGAACATGTAGATGGCATCAAGTTTTTGAATCACCAGGGTGGATGTGGCGGAACCCGTCAGGATTCGGCCCTCCTGGAACAATTGTTGGTGGCGTATTGCGATCATCCGAATGTAGCAGGTATCACCGTGTTGAGTTTGGGATGCCAGCATTTGCAATCAAGTCACTTCCTGGAAACCATCAAAAAACGCAATCCGAATTTTGATAAACCAGTATATGTTTTTGAGCAACAGGTGTCACGAAGTGAATCTCAAATGATCAGTGAGGCAATCAATATCACTTTCCGTGGATTGGTAGAGATCAATAAATGCAGGCGAACTCCAGCGCCATTAGATAAGATGACTGTAGGTGTGAAATGTGGTGGCAGTGATGGTTTCAGTGGAATATCTGCAAACCCGGCAGTTGGTTATTTTGCTGATTTATTGGTTGGGCTTGGAGGAAAAATCTTGTTGGCAGAGTTCCCTGAATTGTGTGGTGCTGAGCAGGAATTGATTGATCGTTCTGTTACACAGGAAACTGCTGAAAAGTTCATCAAGTTGATGACAGAATACAGTGATGAGGCCATCCGTGTGGGTTCTGGTTTTCATATGAATCCATCTCCAGGCAACATCAAAGATGGATTGATTACTGATGCCATCAAGAGTGCAGGTGCATGTAAGAAAGGTGGAACATCTCCCGTAGTAGATGTGTTGGATTATACAGAACCTGCCACCAAACCTGGATTGAGTTTGGTGTGTACACCTGGAAATGATGTGGAAGCAACAACAGGTAAAGCAGCATCAGGAGCTACATTGATTTTGTTTACAACGGGTTTGGGTACACCTACCGGTAATCCTGTTTGTCCTACAATCAAAGTGGCTACCAACAGCAAACTGGCGCAGCGCATGGCTGATATCATTGATATTGATTGCGGTCCCATTGTAGATGGTGAAAAAACCATTGAAGAAATGGGAGAGGAGATCATGGAATATTGCATCAAGGCGGCCAGCGGAGAAGTGATACCAAAATCGGTGCAATTGAATCAGGATGATTTCATTCCGTGGAAGAGGGGAGTATCTTTGTAAGAGAAAAGAGAAAAGAGAAAGGAGAAAGGAGAAAAGTGAAAAGAGCCTGCCTGCCGAAGGCAGGAAAAGAAAAAATTAAATGCAATTGAGTATTACGAACCTCTAGCTACTAACTACTAACAACTTTTTATATGAGCATACTACAATCATTTAATCTGACAGGAAAAACGGCATTGGTGACTGGATGCAACAGAGGTATTGGAATGGGCATGGCCATTGGACTTGCAGAGGCGGGAGCTGACATCATTGGTGTAAGCGCTTCCCTGTCGGCCACCGGCAGCGAAGTGGGAAAAGCCGTTGAAGCCTTGGGTAAAAAATTCACTGCCTATCAAGCTGATTTTTCGGATCGTTCTTCTGTGTATGCTTTTTTGGAAAAGCTTTATGCAGACGGACATACCATCGATATTTTGGTGAACAATGCAGGTACCATCATGCGCGACCCGGCTGCGCAACACAGCGATGAATATTGGGATCGTGTCATTGAGATCAATCTCAATTCACAATTTGTCATGGCCAGAGAAGTGGGTAAACGCATGATTGAACAAGGTGCAGGTAAGATCATCTTCACATGCTCCCTGTTGAGTTTTCAGGGTGGCATCAATGTTCCAGGATATGCTGCCAGCAAAGGAGCATTATCAAGCCTGGTGAAAGCCCTGGCCAACGAGTGGGCCTCAAAAGGTGTCAATGTAAACGGTATCGCGCCAGGATACATCGCAACGGATAATACAGAAGCCCTGCGCAACGATCCGGATAGAAGCGCCTCCATTCTGAGTCGCATTCCAGCACAACGTTGGGGAACTCCGGAAGATTTCAAAGGTGCAGTGGTATACCTCGCATCAGCTGCCAGCAGCTATGTTCATGGTGAGATTCTCACGGTAGATGGTGGGTGGATGGGCCGATAAAGATAAAAGATAAAGGAGAAAAGAGAAAAGTGCAACAGCCATTTCTCTTTTCTCCTTTATCTTTTATCTTTTCTCTTTTGAAGTTACTTGTTTCTATCAATACAATTCAAATCCTCAAATGCTGTCTTCAAACGAGCCATAAAGGTTTCTTCACCTTTTCTCAACCAAACCCTTGGGTCGTAGTGCTTCTTGTTGGGTTTGTCGGCCCCTTCTGGGTTACCCAATTGTCCTTGAAGATATGCTTCGTTTTTCTTGTAGTTGTTTAAAACACCCTCCCAGAAAGCCCACTGAAGATCAGTGTCGATGTTCATTTTGATGGCACCATATCCAATGGCTTCCCTGATTTGGTGTTGAGGTGAACCTGAACCACCATGGAATACAAAGAATACGGGCTTCTCACCTGTATGGTATGTTTTTTGGATATAGTCTTGTGAGTTCTTCAGGATCTCAGGACGAAGTTGAACATTCCCCGGGCTATATACACCATGTACATTACCGAAGGCTGCAGCAACGGTGAACAAATCACCCACTTTACCCAGCTCTTCGTATGCATAGGCAACGTGTTGAGGTTGTGTATAAAGTTTATCGTTTTCTACATCTGAATTGTCAACGCCATCTTCCTCACCACCTGTTACTCCCAATTCAATTTCAATTCCCATGCCCAAAGGAGCCATGCGTTTATAAAATTCAACTGAAGTTTGAATGTTTTCTTCAATCGGCTCTTCACTGAGATCAAGCATATGAGAACTGAAAAGAGGCTGACCTTTTTCTTTTTTATATTGCTCACCTGCATCGATCAAAGCACTGATCCAGGGCAACCATTTTTTAGATGCATGGTCAGTATGCAATACCACCGGAACTCCATAGTACTTGGCCACATTGTGGATATGTAAAGCGCCAGAAATGGCACCTGAAATATTCGCTTGAAGTTTATCATTTGGCATTCCCTTACCGGCAATGAATTGTGCACCACCATTGGAGAATTGAATGATTACTGGAGAATTCACTGCCGCAGCTGCTTCCAACGTGGCATTGATGGTATCTGTACCGGTTGTATTGACCGCCGGCATGGCAAATTGATTGTCTTTCGCATCTTGATAGAGTGCTTTCAGGTCTTCGCCAAAAAGGACACCAGCTTTGTATTTGCTCATAGTATTGTGTTTTGAGGACGCGAATATCGGGAAAAAAGTGGAGAGTGGAAAGTGGAGTGTTGATGATTAAACATCATTCTAGCTAATAATACATCCCTTTCCACCCTCCACATTCCACTTTTTACTTAAATAATTCCTCCAACTTCTTTTTCAACGCATCACCACGCAAATTCTTGCCTATGATTTTGCCAGTTGGATCGAGGAGAAAGTTTTGTGGGATGGCCTGTATGCCATATTGCACAGCCACATCATTCTTCCAATATTTTAAGTCGGATACTTGTGTCCAGGTTAATTTATCATCATGAATGGCTTTCATCCATTTTTCTTTTGCATTGGGTTGATCCAATGAAACACCCAATACAGTGAATCCTTTTTGATTGTATTGATTGAAGGCTGCAACCACGTTCGGGTTTTCAGCGCGACATGGTCCGCACCAGCTTGCCCAGAAATCAACCAGGAGATATTTTCCTCTGAAAGAAGAAAGCGCAACCGGATTTCCGAGTGTATCATTTTGAGTGAATTCAGGAGCAATAACACCCACGCCCGTTTTCTTTGCTTTTTCGATTTTTTCTCCCATTTCTTTTCCGCCTGTTGTGCTGCGAACCCCATCTGTTAGTGACAGATAGAGAGGCTCAACAACTTCAGCATCAATATCGTATCCTGCAAATTGCTGTAGAGCATAAAGAGAGATTGGAGAAGTAGGGTTGGCAACAAGATATTCCTTGTATTTTAATTTCATTTCTGCATCCACTTTATCAAATTCCTCATCAACACGTTTCATCCCTGCTTCGTCCTTCTTTTTGTACAACTCATTATACTCTTTGCTGAGGGAATTCATTTTTTCAGTGATGTCTTTGGTTGATTCTTTCAGCTTTTGATTTTCCAATTCCGCTTTTGATCCTTTCACCGTAAAGTTTCCAAAGGAATCAACATTGCTAACCTTGATTTTTGCATTCTCCAGGAAGAATTGTGTAATATCCCTTTTGAATGAAATCATCTTTCTTACTTTAGTGGCTGTATCAGCTACATAACTTGCACGAAGGGTAACCATAACAGGATCTGTAACACTTCCCTTGAATGCATATTTGCCGTCTGTAATCATCGAACTATCCGTAGTGGATTGTCCATTGGCATAATAGCTTAGATAAATCTTATAAATAGGTTCTTTGACCTTGCTTACATCTCCTTTGATATTGAATTGCTTTTGGGCTTGAAGACTGCCAGCAATCAGCAGTAATGCAAAAAACATGATCCTTTTCATTTTGAAGTTTTGATCGTTAAAAGATCGTGTAATATACAAAATTCAAAGGTATTCCTGTAGGAAGATCAATGTTAATGGACTTCCATGGGAACTTCTGAAGACTCATTTTTCCAATCTTTATCATATGATACAAACCATGAAAGCCAGAGCGACCTCGAAAGTCGCATGAACAAAGGCTGCATCAATATCATGAGCACGGCATTGGTCCCCATCCACCAAAAGAATCGATTGTCATCAAGAGACATTCCAATCAGCACATACCATGCAACAAAAGTAGAAACACTAAATGCAACTGTAAGAGCATAGCTAACATAGCCTGTACCATAGTAGAAACCAACTTCAATTTCTGTTTTTTGATGACACACAGGGCAGTGTTCATTCATGAGAACCATTTCTCCAAATTTGTAAGCGTTTTTGGAAGTATAAAGATTTCCCTGACGGCAACGAGGACATTTGTTTTTCAATACACTAACAAGATATGTTTCCTTGAACTTACCCATTTAAATATTTTTTACAAAGCTACGTGATATGAATGGTGGAGTAGGTGACAATTGTCGCATTAAAATGCATCCATTAATTTTTCCATTTTTGTACTCCTGGATCCTTTGATGAGCACCAGTGCATCAGCAAGATGTTGTTCCTTTAGCCATTCCATGGATTCCACTGAATCATGGAAGTATTTGAATGGATGATTGACGTTTTCAAAATCACCACCTACGAGTACCACATTGTTCAAACCCTTTTCTATTAAAATGTCTATGATAAACTGATGTTCCATCACAGATGTTTCACCCAGTTCCATCATTGCTCCCAGGCAAAGCATTTTTTTATTGGCATGTTGTTTTTCAAAATTATCAATGGCAGCTTGCATGCTAGAGGGGTTTGCATTGTATGCATCCAATATGATTCTGTTGTTGCCCTTGACAATCATTTGCGATCGGGCATTGTCTGGGGAATATTGTGAAATGGCTTGAACCATCCTTTCATGAGAAATATTGAAATGCTCACCCACGCAGATAGCTGCTTCCACATTGGGTTGATTGTAGGTTCCAACCAATTGTGTATTGACAATGAGATTTTCATTTTCGTCTTTCATTAAAAGAGAAAGAAAGGGCTCATATGCTGTGATCGTAGTTTTGAAATGACCAAGCGTAGAACCATAGAAGATTTTATGGCTGATCTTTTCACTCATGGGAAGAAGATAATCTAAATCACTGTTTACAAAAGCGGTACCATTGGATGCAGCAAGAAAATCAAACAGTTCACCCTTTCCTTTTCTAATGCCCTCGACGCCGCCAAAACCTTCCATATGGGCCTTGCCACAGTTGTTTATTAAGCCATGTGTAGGCAACGCAACTTTACAATATCCTTCAATCTCCTTTTGATGATTGGCTCCCATTTCGATGACCGCCATCTCAGCATCTTTTTTAATAGAAAGTATTGTTAGAGGGATACCAATATGATTGTTCAGGTTGCCTTGAGTAGTATAGGTTTTGTAGCTGCTTGATAAAACTGCATGAATCAATTCCTTGGTAGTGGTTTTCCCATTGCTGCCAGTAATGGCGAGAAACGGAATATTAAATTGCTTGCGATGATGTAAGGCCAAAGCTTGTAAGGCATTCAATCCATCTTCAACACGAAACACTTTCTCACTTTCCTTCAATACATCTTCATCAATGACTACTGCGGCAGCTCCCAATTCCAAAGCCTTTTCTGCAAAAAAATTGCCATTGAAATTCGGTCCTTTCAATGCAAAGAAGATTTGTCCGGCTGCAAGTTTTCGTGTGTCTGTTTGCACTTCCGGATGGTTCAAATAGATCTGATAAAGCTTCTCGATCTGCATGGAGCAAAAGTACTGAAAAAGGTTTAGGGAGGTTTAGGGAGGTTGAGAGAAGTTAAATTAAAATTTCTCTAAACTTCTCTAAACTTCTCTAAACTTCTCTAAACTTCTCTAAACTTCTCTAAACTTCTCTAAACTTCTCTAAACCTCAATAAAAAAGGCCACCCATCAGGCGGCCTTTCTATTTGCATGTAACAGCAATTATTTTTTACGTGTATTTTGTCTTCTGTTGCTGAAATGGTTACCATTCTTAAATCCATTTCCTTCCTGGCTTCCGAAACGATCCATGGCACACCTGAATCCCACCATAGCTGATGATTGATCTTCATCCATAAATCTTCTGGCGCCGGGACTTAGCCAGTATGCTTTATCATCCCAACTTCCACCTTTGATTACACGTGATTTATCACTCACCAAGGTAGTCATGCCATATCCATAGTTTACCATGGATTGCTCATCACCATCTTTATAGTTGATAACATTACCTTTTTGGTAGTTCAATCTTTTCTTTGATTCTTCATCTGTAACTGTAGCGGTTTTAACCCTTCCAATACTATCCCTTTCATATTCTCCATTTGCATCCTTGGTGAATTTTTTGAATACGTTACCACGGAATGGATCCAGATCGTCAACATCTTGTCCAGACATTGGTCTGTATACATCAGCTACCCACTCATTTACATTACCCGCCATATTATACAAACCAAATCCGTTTGGTTGGAATGCATCAACAGGACCTGTATAAGATGAGTTATCGTTCAATCCACCTGCAACACCCATGTAGTCACCATCTCCACGTTTGAAGTTTGCATTGTATTTACCTTGCCAGCTGCCTGTGCGGTTGTCGCGCAAGCCATTGACATTGGAACTCCAGGTATAAACCTGACGGTTCATGATCAATTCTTCACCACGTTTGCCTTCTTTTAATTTTACATTTGGATTTTGTGTGATATATGCAAGTGCTGCATATTCCCACTCCGCTTCTGTTGGAAGCCTATAGTCAGGCATGAACAAACCATCTTCAACTTTGATGAAATTTCTTGGTTTGCCATTTTCATCCATCAAACCATTTTTCTTTGGCTTGCTTGCCTGAGGTGCATATAAACCAAGTAGATATGATTTTGTGGTGAAATTTTCTTCACCCTGGCCTTGTATTGTTTTAACCTGATTTTTATTGGCGAATCCTTTTTCAACAAGGATAAGTTCATTCACCCTGTTGCTTCTCCAAATACAAAAATCGTTGGCTTGTCTCCAACTAACACCTACAACAGGGTAGTAATTGGTTGAAGGATGTCTGAAATAATTTTCAACATATGGTTCATGAGCAGAAAGTTCGCTTCTCCAAACCAATGTGTCTGGTTTGGCACCTTCCACCACTTTTGTAAATTGTTCATCATCAAAAGTTCTCTCTACCCAACTAAGATATTCCCTGTAATGGATATTAGCGACTTCTGTTCTATCAATGTAGAATGATGAAATGGTAACTCTTCTGGGAACATTATTCCAATCTCCCATTACATCTTCCTCAGCAGCACCCATAGAAAAGGTACCGCCCTGAACGAACTGAAGTCCGGGACCGGTAGATTGTTCTTTTACAGGCGACTTATAAAAAGAGCCCATATTTTTATCGTTATAATTCCAGCCAGTCATGCTTGACTTCTCAAAGCTCTTCTTGGCAAAAGGCATCTTGCCTCCTTTACAGGCACTAAAGAGAAGGGCAATAGCCGACAGATACAAGAGGTTCCTCATAAAGTTGACTTTATTTTTTCGTTTAGTCACTAACGGAAAAAATGTAATTATATTGTCTGAATTTTTCCGCAGTGTTGAACAAATGTAAGTGTTAAATTGAATCCAATCAATGGTTTACGCTATTAATTATGTTTACTAAATGCTAAATTTGTTAACAGGCCTTTATGAAAATCAATCTGTTTATAGTTGCCTATATGGGTATGTTTCTGATTGTATCAGGACAAAGGCAATATGCCTCAGGGAGTGTTTTGTCGTCTGGACAATGGCTCAAAGTGAGTGTTGAAAGAGAATCTATCTACAAAATCACTGGTGAAATGCTCGAAAAAGCTGGCTTTCCAGCATCTTCAAATAGCAATAATATTCATGTTTACGGAAATGGTGGATCAGTCTTGCCAGAAGGGAATGACAAGATTGTTTTGGATGATTTGGCCGAAAATGCCATTTATATGAATGATGGAGGGGATGGTAAATTTGATGCAAGTGATTGGCTATTATTTTATGCAGAAGGTCCGGATGTATGGCAGTATGACAGTAATTCCCATGCTTTTAATTTCCTGCATCATCCCTTTTCGGATCGGGCATATTATTTTATTCAAGTAAATACGATCCCCGGGAAGCGAATGAAGCAACAACCTATTCAAAATGGGTCCGGAATCACAGTAAATGAATATGATGAACACTATCATCATGAGTTGGACTCTGTCAATCTTTTGAAAAGTGGCAGGGAATGGTTTGGGGAGGAATTGAATCAACAATTGGGGGTGACAACCCGGGTTTTTAGTTTGCCATTTTCCAATGTGGTTGTGGGTAAACCTGTTCAGGTCAATAGTGAAGTCATTGGAAGAAGCAGTGGGCAGGTCAACCTGATTTCATTTCAGTTGAACAATAATACTGTATTTGAACATACTACACAGACATTGATTGGAACATTGACAGAGCCTGCAGCCAATCTGAGTAATATGCATGGTCAAATAAATGCTCAGACGGATAGACTGGATGTTAAATATCTCTTTACTCCTGGCAGTGTAAATGCAAGGGCCTGGATCAATTGGTTTGAATTAAGATTCAGACGAAGTCTGGATATGAATGGAATGGGATTTTTACGTTTTCGGGATATGGCATCAGTGGGTAAAGGCAATCTGGCTTCATACAATATAAAAAATGTATCAAGCAATATTCAGGTCTGGGATTTGACCAATCCGTTCATGCCCGATATAGTTAAAACAACAACATCAGGAACACAATTGATATTCAACGCAAAGGCAGATCAACTGCATGAATATGTGGCATTTGATCCTGCAAAAGCTTTAACACCAGAAGTGATTGGAACAATCAACAATCAAAATCTTCATAGTGTGTCTTCTGCTCAGATGGTGATCATAACTGAGAAATCATTGTTGCCTGAAGCTGAAAGACTAGCTGCATTTCACCGCCAGCATGATGGATTGACTGTTTATATTGCAGATATAGGCCAAATATTCAACGAGTTTTCTTCTGGATCAACTGATCCTTCGGCCATTAGAAATTTCATGAAAATGTTGTACGATAGGACAGGCAATGACCCCATTAAGAAACCACAATACCTTTTGTTGATGGGAGGTTCGTCTTATATATATAAAGGTGCATTGGGATTAAAATACAATCAGGTGCCATCTTATCAAAGTGTATCATCTCTTGATCCGTTGACCAGTTATGTTTCAGATGATTTTTTTGGTTTTTTAGATGATGGTGACGACATCAACAAAGCAAATAGTATTCCATTGATGGATATTTCAATTGGAAGAATTCCTGCCCGAAACGCATATCAGGCAAAGGTTGCAGTCGATAAGATTATTAATTATCATGCTCCCGCATCGTTAGGCAATTGGAGGAATACGATCACGTTTGTTGCAGATGATGAAGACTATAATGTGCACTTAAATGATGCAGAAGATCATTCAAAACTCATTAAAAATGCAGCTCCGAATTTAACAATCAACAAGATTTATTTGGATGCCTATCAGCAGGAAAGCGGATCTGGGGGAAGCAGATATCCATTGGTCAACAAAGCAATTAATCAGGCAGTCGACAAAGGAACACTGATTTGGAATTATTCGGGACATGGGGGAAGTATAAGATTGGCTCAAGAGGCCATTCTAGACAAGGACATGACATCCTCCTGGAATAATGCTTCCAGGCTTCCATTGTTTATTACTGCCACATGTGATTTTGCTCCTTTTGATGACCATACCCAGTTTTCCATAGGTGAAGATTTATTTGTAGGGCACAATAACGGGGCAATTGGATTGCTTACTACAACCAGATTGGTATTTGCATCGAGCAACAAAATCACAAACAACAATTACCTCAAATATCTTTTACAGAAAGACTTGCAGGGGCGATATCCTACCATTGGTAAATCACTTGCAGATTCGAAAAATTTTACCGTTAGCACTACAGGCGATTACATCAATGCAAGAAAATTTATTTTGTTAGGAGATCCAGCCATGAAAATTGCATTACCTGAAATGAATGTTACCACCACTTTGATAAATGGCAAATCACCTGGTTCAGATACCTTAAAAGCAAATGGGGAGTATACTTTTTACGGTGAGGTAAGAACAGTTCAAGGATTGCTGGCATCTGATTTCAATGGTGTTGTTTATCCAACTTTTTATGCCCAATCAACTCTTTCAAAAACCCTTGTAAATGACCCCCAGAGCAGGGCAACCACATTTGAAGAACAAAAAAATAAGATTTTTGAAGGCAAGGTAAAAGTGGTAAATGGTAAATTCAATTTCACATGTATCATGCCTTCAGATTTAGATCCCGCATATGCAACTGGCAGAATGAGTTATTATGCGGAAAATGGAAAAACGGATGCCAGTGGCGCGGAAAATGCTTTTATATTAGGTGGAAAATCTGCTGTAAGTATTTCTGATGCGACAGGACCATCAATGAAATGTTACTTGAATGATTCATTATTTACAAACGGCTCTACAGTTGCGCCTTCATCTACACTTTTTGTAACATTGAATGATATTTCCGGAATTAATATTTCCGGATTGGCCATTGGTCATGATATCAGTGCCACCCTCGATGGAGATTTCAGAAAAACATGGTTTTTAAATGATTCTTTTGAACCAAGTTTCACAGAACTAGGCAAGGGATCGCTACAATTTGTGATACCTGAAATGGAAGAAGGATCACATGCGTTAACCATCCGGGCTTGGGATAATTTTAATAACTCATCCACATGTGAACTCCATTTTAAAGTAATGCCAATAGTAGAAACGCACATTGAAAATGTAAAATTATATCCCAATCCAACCTGGAATAGTACTGCCATTTCATTCGCGCTTTCAGGACTTGCAGGGGTCATAGACATTGAATTGCAGGTGTTTACATCTTCCGGAACCAGGATAAAAACAATTCATCATACAATAAATATTCCTGTTGGTCGTTCTATTGAAGTTGGCTGGAATGGGCTGGATGAAATGGGAAAAAAGCCGCAAAAAGGCATTTATTTATGTAGGGTTGTTGTGAAGAATGCAGCAGGACGAACAGTACAGAAGGTACAAAAACTCATCTTGATGTAGACTGAAATTGCTTATTTTAGCAGCATAAAACATATTGAAAGCGAATTGATTATAACCAAATATTCTATAGTGATCTACCAAAAACCATTTATGAAGAAACTTATTCTTGTTGTTGGAATCTGTGTATTAATGCTCAACTCAATGACAACAACACAGGCCCAAACACAGACAATCAATGTGGTGACTACTGCAGTTCCATTTTTGCGTATTTCTCCAGATGCGAGGGCAGGGGGAATGGGAGATCTTGGTATTGCAACCTCTCCAGACGCCAATTCACAATTTTATAATGTTGCAAAATATGCACACGCATATCAGCCTTCAGGTTTAGCAATGACCTACACTCCATGGTTGAAAGACCTGGGATTGAATGATGTTTATTTGGCCTCTTTGGCTGGTTATAAGCAATTGGATGAAATGCAGTCCATATCAGGGTCTCTGAGATATTTCAGCCTGGGTAATATTCAGTTTACTGATAATCTTGGTAATGACTTAAATGCTTTTCGTCCGAGGGAGTTTGCATTTGACGGAGGTTATTCAAGAAAACTTTCTGATCAGTTGAGTTTGGGAATAGCATTGAGGTATATCAATTCAAATTTGGCAGGTGGACAAGCAGTAAACGGTGTGTCTTATAAGGCTGGAACGGCTGTTGCCGGTGATATTGGATTCTATTACAGCAATTTGGGTGAAGATGGAGGTGGTTTGAGTGCAGGTTTGGCATTGACTAATTTAGGCTCGAAGATTGGATACACAACTGATGCAACACAAAAAGATTTCATTCCTGCCAATTTGGGTTTAGGTGTCAATTATACTGTTGTTAGTAATGAAACCAATAAGTTATCATTTGGCATGGACATCCATAAATTATTGGTGCCAACGCCTCCCGCCTTAGGTGATAGCGCTGGTTTGGCCAATTATCGTACAAAAGGTGTTGTGAGTAGCTGGTTCAGTTCTTTCAATGATGCACCAGGTGGTTTTGCAGAAGAGTTGAAAGAGTTTTATTTCTCACTTGGAAGTGAGTTTAGTTATAATGACCAATTCTCGGTTAGGGCAGGTTATTTTTATGAAAATCCTACCAAGGGTAATAGGCAATATTTTTCTATGGGTGCTGGTTTCAGATATACCAACTTCAATGTAAACCTATCTTATTTGATACCTTCAGGTTCTGGGGTAAACAGAAATCCATTATCGAATACCATCCGATTTAGTATTCTTTTTGATCTTTCAGGAAGTGAATCGGGGAATTGATGTTTAGTGAGGTTGAGGGAGGTTTAGAGAGGTTTAGAATTTCATCATTTAACCTCTCTCAACCTCCCTCAACTTCTCTCAACTTCCCTAAACCTTGTCTTTCACAAGTAATACATTCGCATAAGCCACCAGGCCCTCTTCCCGGCCAACAAACCCCATCTTTTCAGTAGTGGTTGCTTTCACAGACACATCTCCATCTTCCAATTCAAGAATGGCAGCAATGGTAGATTGCATCGAAGCAACGTAGGGTTTGATTTTTGGTGCTTCCAGACATAAAGAACTATCTACATTGACCACCTTGTATCCCTTAGATTTGATTAATTCATATGAACGGGCAAGCAGGATTTTACTATCGATATTTTTAAAACTTTGATCGGTGTCGGGGAAATGAACACCTATGTCGCCCAATGCAAGGGCTCCAAGCATCGCATCACAAATTGCATGCAACAATACATCTGCATCACTATGACCTTTTGCTCCTTTCACGTGTGGAATCTTCACTCCGCCAATCCATAAATCGCGGTCCTCTACCAACTGGTGAAAATCTATACCAAAGCCTATACGGTATGACATGTGTTGTTTTTGGTAAAGATAAATACAAGTCACGAGTCACAAGGCACAGGGCACAGGTATATTTATCATAAAGACTTTCACTTGTGACTCGTGCATTGTGCCTTGTGACTGGCTGTATATTAACAAAACCCCTTCCTAAATTCCAGGCCTTTATCATCACTAAAACCACCTTATAATTGTAAATTCGCTAAAATATCATCCGTTGAAGGTTCGTATTATCAATCGTTCATCGCATCCATTACCGGCATATGCCACTTCCGGTTCTTCCGGAATGGATATGCGTGCATTTCTTGAAACACCACTGGAGCTTCAGCCAATGCAAAGGGAATTGGTTCCAACTGGATTATTTATAGAGTTAGAAGATGGCTATGAAGCACAGGTAAGGCCAAGAAGTGGATTGGCCATCAAACAAGGTATTACTTGTTTGAATTCACCCGGTACCATAGATGCAGATTACAGGGGAGAACTTAAAGTTATCCTCATCAATTTATCGAATGAAGTGCAAACCATTCACGATGGAGATAGGATTGCACAGATGGTATTTCAAAAGGTGGAGAAAGTGGAATTGGTAGAAGTTGATTCCATTAGTGAGACAGAAAGGAATGCGGGTGGTTTCGGCCATACGGGGAGAAAGTGAAAAGAGAAAAGAGAAGAGAGAAGAGAGAAGAGAGAAAAGATATAGTCACTAACCCCTAACAACTAACATACAACATATAACATGAAAATATTTATCTATTCATTGCTCTTGAGTCTGGCGTTTTTCTCGTGTAGATCCTCACGAAAAATTTCCAGCATAGTAACGCTGAAAGACAGTGCAATGGTTGTAGTAAATCCTGCTGAGTCAGATTCTGCAAAAACAGTTAGAGCAAATTTTTTAAAATTGAATGAAAAGAAAATTCAGTTCAATACATTTTCATCCAAAGTGAAAGTTGATTACAGTGATGACAAGAACAATCGAATTGACTTCAATGCATTTATCAGAATGAAAAAAGATAGTGCCATTTGGGTCTCTATCATAGCAGCTTTAAATATAGAAGCTTACCGGGTCTTGATTACTCCTGATAGTATCGTGATTTTAGACAAGATCAACCGAACCGTTCAAAGCAAATCATTGAGCTATTTGCAACAGATTACCAAACTGCCTTTCGACTTTAAAACATTGCAAGATTTGATCATTGGCAATCCGGTTTATTTGGAAAAAAATATAGTTGCATATCGGGATCAAGATGAGAAACTTTCTTTTTCTACCATTGGAGAGGCTTTTAAACATTATATCACCATCAGTAAAAATGATTTGAGTATACTCTTTAGTAAATTGGATGATATTGATGTAGGAAGAAGCAGAACGGCAAATCTTTCTTATGAAGATTATGTGATAGCAGGGCCTTGGAAGTTTGCAGAAACAAGGAAAATCACTTTATCTGAAAAAACAACCATTGATGTAAAACTGGATTTCAAGCAAGTTGAATTCGACAAGCCAATGACTTTCCCTTTTGCCATTCCCAAAAATTACAGGTTGAAATAATTAACTTCTTCTATTGAAACAATCAACAATATTTGCAGATAAATTAATGGTGTACACGATGAATAGGTTTCTGAAAATAATATGCTTGATGGTGTTGACAATGTTTGTAATCAATGCACAATCGCAAACCAGGGAGGATCTGGAAAAGAAACGCCGTGAAATACAACAGGAAATAAATGAGCTTCAACAGGCTCAAAGCAATATCACAAAAGATAAAAAGGCCAGTCTTTCCCAATTAAAACTGATAGAAAAAAAACTGCGTAGCAGGTATGCTGTGATTGACAACCTCAATGATGAAATGCATTTAATTGATAACACCATTTTTAGCAACAATCGTGAAATTTATCGTTTGCAAAAGCAACTGGATACGCTTAAAATGCAATATGCAAAAACAATTGAGTATGCATATAAAAATAGAAGTAGCTATGACATGATGAACTTTTTGTTCACTGCATCCAGTTTTAATGATGCAATCAGACGCATTGCGTACTTAAAAAGTTATCGTCAGTACCGCGACGACCAGGCCCAAAATATCAATAAGACTCAAAAAGAGTTGTCGCAGAAAATCAATATGCTTACGCTCAACAAAAAGGAAAAAGGAAAAGTTTTGGATGAGCAAAATAAACAAAAAGTTATCCTGGAAGAAGAGAAGCAGGAAAAAAACCAGTTTGTTACAAAGTTGAAAGCACGTGAAAAAGAAATAGAAAAGGAAATGGCCGCTAAAAGAAAAGTGGAACGTAGTTTGCAAAATGCTATTGCAGCCATTGTAAAGCGTGAGATTGAAGCGGCCAGACGAAAAGCTGAAGAAGAGGCTAAAAAAGCAGCAGCAAAGCCCGCTTCCACTACCACCAATCCTAAGTTGACTCCAACAGAGGTAAAGCCCAACGGTCCCAGAAAAGAAAACATCCTTGAAAATACGCCTGAGGTAACTAAAGTTTCGGTTGGATTTGAAAACAATAGAGGCAATTTACCATGGCCTGTTGATAAGGCAAGTGTTGCAGCAGGTTTTGGTCGTCAGAAAATTGAAGGAACCTCATTGATTGAAGATAATATCGGAATCACCATACAAACCAATGCAGGAGCCAATGTAAAGGCTGTATTTGAAGGTGTGGTAACCAGTGTGTATGATGTAGCAGGAAGTCAGACCATTACAATCAAGCATGGTAAATATTTCACCACGTATTATAATCTCTCCACTGTGAATGTTAGTAAAGGAGCATCGGTTAATATGGGACAACTACTGGGTAAGGCTGGAACCAATGATGATGGCGATGGTGAGATTCTCTTTGTTGTAAATATTGAATCTACATTCGTGAATCCGGAATTGTGGTTGAAATCAAAATAGAAGTTAGGTGTTAGAAGTTAGAATTTTTCTAGCCCCTAACCTCTAACTACTTTATCATATAAGTTCTCATAAACGGGAACAATTGTTTCAATATCAAATTTCAGGGCTGTTTTGCGAGCTGCATTTTTGAATTGTTCGTGTATGTTTTCGTCTGACAAAATTTCAATGGCATTGCGACTCATTCCCTCAACATCTCCAATGTCACTTAGGTACCCATTGATGCCGTTTTCAATGATTTCTGGAATGCCACCTGCTCTGGTTGCTACAACAGGAGCACCGGTGGCCATAGCCTCTAATGCAGCCAATCCAAAACTTTCATATTCAGAGGGCAACAAAAACAAATCTGCAATAGCATAGATCTCTTCCATGTCTTGCTGCTTACCAACAAAGCGGGTGTCATCGAATATACCCAACTCCCTGCATAGTTCTTCAGCCACATGTCGTTCTGGTCCGTCACCTACTAACAGAAGTTTAGAAGGAATTTCTTTTCTGATTTTGTTGAAAGTATATATCACATCAGGAATCCGTTTTATCTTTCTGAAATTGGATGCATGCATGATAATCTTTTCGCCTTGAGGTGCAATTGCCTTTTTGAAGGCATCCAATGGTTTTTTATTGAAACGGGTGATATCTACAAAGTTGTGGATGACTGAAATATCTTTTTCAATCTTAAAATTGGCATAGGTTTCTTCTTTGAGATTATGTGAAACCGCAGTAATGGCATCACTTTGATTGATTGAAAAAGATACCACAGGCTCGTATGTCTTATCCTTTCCCACCAATGTGATATCAGTTCCATGTAATGTAGTGATGAAGGGAATTGTGATGCCTTCATGTGCCAGAATCTGTTTGGCCATATAAGCTGCAGACGCATGTGGAATTGCATAATGTACATGCAATACATCCAAGTGATTATTCTTTACAACATCCACCAATGTGCTTGCCAAAGCTGTTTCATAAGGAGGAAAATCAAACAGGGGATAGGTAGGTACCCTCACTTCATGAAAAAATATATTGGCACTGAAACCAGTCAATCTAACCGGCTGCTGATATGTAATGAAATGGATAGAATGCCCCTTGTCGGCCAACGCCTTTCCCAATTCTGTGGCTAGAACACCACTACCTCCAAATGTTGGATAACATACGATGCCTATATTCATGGGTTGCGTTTATATTTAACGAAATTAGGTTTTTTAGGTATAAGCGACGAGCAACTAGGAACTAGTAACAAGATAAATACATCTTTTTGGGAATTAAACTTGTTACTCGTTACTTGTCACTATTTTATATATTGCATAACCTAAACTATTTGATGATGATTCGCAGCTTGATCTTTTCCCTGATACTTTTGGTTAGCATATCAGCTACTGCTCAAAACAACAATGACTCAATAATGTTCAAACGCATTTCAGATGATGTGTTTATGAATGGAAGTGCATACTCCAATCTTCGTTTTTTGTGTAAAAAGGTGGGTGCACGTCTGTCTGGCTCACCCCAGGCAGCTAACGCAGTAACAGAGACAGCAAGGATGTTGAAAGAGGCAGGTGCCGATACTGTTTATCTTCAGCCCTGCATGGTGCCACATTGGGTTAGGGGTGCAAAAGAAGTTGGAAAGGCAACATTAACGGATGGAAAAACAATGCCTTTGAACATTGTAGCATTGGGAAATGCAGTGGGCACAAATGAAAAGGGAATCACCGCGAAGGTGATTGAAGTGAAAAGCTTCAAGGAATTGGAAGCCCTGGATAAAGATCAAATAAAAGGTAAAATTGTTTTTTACAACTACCGTATGGATCCACGTTACATTAATACGTTTCAGGCATACGGCGAGGCGGGGGCATATCGTGGACAAGGTCCTTCACGCGCAGCTGCCTTGGGCGCAGTGGGAGTGATAGTTCGTACACTTTCACCTGTGGTAGATGATAACCCGCATACGGGCGCAACACGTTACGATGAAGACAAACCCAAAATTCCTGCAGTAGCCATCAGTACTTTGGGTGCAGTTGAATTGAGCAAGGCTATTGCAGCTGGAAAAGTAAAAGAGATCTATTTCAAAACCAATTGCAAAATGTTGGAAGATGCTCCTTCTTTCAATGTAGTGGGTGAGATCAGGGGTTCTGAATTTCCGGATGAAGTGATCACTGTAGGCGGACACCTGGATAGCTGGGATCTTGC
>CANFHO010000057.1 GCA_947447005.1 Chitinophagaceae bacterium | reverse complement strand
GATTTAGCCAGATATGCCGACTCTCATGGATACCAGGATGATGGTTACAGAACCCAATGGCCTTGGAGGGACTGGATCATTCATGCATTCAATAAAAACTTGAGCTACAAGGATTTTGTAACTTGGCAGTTGGCTGGAGATCTTTTACCCAATTCCACCAAGGAGCAATTGCTTGCAACTGGATTCAATCGTAACCATAAAATCACAGAAGAAGGCGGCATCATTCCCGAAGAGTACAGAACGATGTATGTAACTGACAGGACTGATCTTTTTGGCAAGGGATTGATTGGCGTAACCTTGGAGTGTGCACATTGTCATGATCATAAATATGACCCTTTCTCACAAAAGGAGTATTATGAACTTTTTGCATTTTTTAATAACGTAAACGAATTTGGAATTGAATCTGTCATTGGTGGTCCTGACACGTATGCCAAAAAACCCTTGATGGAAATCAGCAATGCAGACGCTAAAGAAGTTCTTTCTTTTATAAATAAAACGGATACAAATAGGTTGATAGTTTCTGTGATGGGAGATATGGATTCAGTGCGTAAGACCTATATTTTAAAACGCGGACAATATGATATGCCTGGTGATTCAGTTGAACCAGGTACCCCTGCTTCTATACTGCCTTTTAAAAAAGAATATCCTAAAAACAGGTTGGGATTGGCAAAATGGTTGTTCGATGAGCAAAACCCGCTCACCGCGAGGGTCTATGTAAATATTTTATGGCAGGAATTTTTTGGTCGAGCCATTGTTAAAACCCCAGGAGATTTTGGAATGCAGGGTGAATTGCCTACCAATCCAGCTTTGTTAGATTGGCTCGCTGTGGATTTCATGCAACACAATTGGAATATCAAAAGACTTGTCAAACAAATTGTCATGTCTGCAACGTACAGGCAATCCGCAGAAATTTCCAAAGAAAAACTGGCATTAGACCCTGAAAATATTTTTCTGTCTCGTGGCCCAAGATATCGCATTACGGCTGAACTGATAAGGGATCTTGTGTTGACCAGCAGTGGCTTGCTCAATCCAGTCATTGGCGGTCCGAGTGTGAAACCTTATCAGCCCGCTGGTTTATGGGAAGGTGCTACATCTGGACGTGGATTGCTTTCTGTATACAAACAAGATCATGGTAAAGACCTTTATCGACGAGGGATGTATACACTCATCAAAAGAACAGTACCTCCCCCATCGATGTCTATTTTTGATGCAAGCAACAGGGATATATGTGAGGTCAGAAGACAAAGAACAAATACACCTTTACAAGCATTGGTCATGATGAATGATCCAACAGTACTCGAAGCTTCACGTGTTTTGGCAAGTAAACTTTTGCAAGAAAATGCTGATTCAAAAGCAATTATTTCAAAAGCTTTCAGGTTGATAGTTTGTCGTACACCGAATGAACAGGAACTTGGTGTTTTATTCAATTATTTTTCCCAAAAGTCTATTTCCATAGATGAAATATCAGCTCAAAAAATGCTCTCCATCGGTGAATATCCGCTTCCAGCCAATGTGAACAAGAAAAAAATAGCGGCACTCATGCATGTGATTTCAACCATATACAACCTGGAAGAGACCATTACAAAAACATAAAGCTAATACCGATATCAAACCATAAAATAGTATGATGGAGAAAGAAATTCTTGAACATGGCTTTTCATTTAATCGTAGAAGATTTTTATCATCTATGGGAATGGGTATTGGCAGTATTGCTTTGGGATCATTGCTGATGCCTGATCTTTTTAATAATTTATCAGACAGTGCAAATGGATTTACCCCAGGTATTCCGGATTTTGCACCCAAAGCAAAACGTGTTATTTATCTTTTTCAAAATGGTGCACCATCACAACAAGAACTGTTTGATTACAAACCCAAGCTTAGGGAAATGAACGGTCAGGAAATACCTCCTTCTGTTCGTGGTACACAACGATTAACAGGCATGACTGCCAATCAGGCAACGTTTCCGCTGGTTGGATCATTTGTGGACTTCAAACAGCATGGTAATTCCAGAGCATGGATAAGTGATCTGCTGCCCTATACTGCAAAAATAGCGAATGAGCTATGTATCATAAAATCAATGTACACTGAGGCCATCAATCATGATCCTGCATTGACTTTTATACAAACAGGTTCCCAACAAGGAAATCGTCCAAGCATGGGTTCATGGTTGAGTTATGGCTTGGGAAATGAGAATAAAAACCTTCCTGCATTTACTGTACTTCTATCCAGAGGCATTGGAAATGGACAGGGTGTGTATTCAAAATTATGGTCGAATGGTTTTTTGGATTCCGTGCATCAAGGAGTTCAATTCAGCAAAGGAGAAGACCCCGTTTTATATTTACGCGATACCGATGGAATGAGTCGATCTGACCGAAGGGAAATGTTGGATAATCTCTCAGAGCTAAACGATATGTCTTATAAGCAATTTGGAGATCCAGAAATCTCAACACGGATCAAGCAATATGAAATGGCATATCGCATGCAAACAGCAGTACCTGATGTGATGAATCTAAATAAAGAGCCAGACAGCATTGTAAATATGTATGGCCCAGATTGTTTGGTTCCTGGAACTTTTGCGGCAAATTGTTTACTTGCGAGAAAACTATCAGAAAACGGAGTTCGCTTCGTTCAACTATATCATCAAGGATGGGATCAACATGGAAATCTTCCATACGAAATTGCAAAACAAGCAAAGGACGTTGATCAGGCATCGGCGGCATTGGTTATGGATCTTAAGCAAAGAGGTTTGTTGGATGAAACATTGGTAATATGGGGTGGTGAATTTGGAAGAACCAGCTATACCCAGGGCACACTTTCCAAAGACAATTATGGTAGAGATCATCATCCCAGATGTTTTACGGTATGGATGGCAGGAGGTGGCATTAAGCCAGGTATAGTATATGGAGAAACAGATGAACTAGGTTATAATATTATAAAAGACCCTGTGCATGTTCATGATTTTCAGGCAACGATTTTGAACCAAATGGGCTTGAATCACGAGAAACTGATATTTAAACATCTTGGTCGTAGATACAGATTAACAGATGTATCTGGTAAAGTCGTCAAAGATATCATCAGTTGATTTCTAAATTAAACAATTTATAAGCCAGACAAATTGAATGAACAATAAATATAAATTTTTACCCGGTCAGTTTTTAATTGCATTAAATATTTTTGTGCTTTTTTTGCTGATTTTTTCAACCCATGTTGTTATTCCATTTTGGCTTCAACCCATTGGCAGAATGCATCCTGCCATTATTCACTTTCCAATTGTTTTATTGATTTTGTCGGTAGTTTTTGAATTTCTTGGTGATAGAAATAAGGAATCGACTCAAGCTAATTTGATAAAATATAGTCAAACTATATTATTTGCAGGAGCTTTTTTATCGGGAATAACAGTTGTAATGGGACTATTTCTTTCAAAAGAAAATACCTATGAAGGCGATACATTGTTTTGGCATAAGTGGACAGGCAGTGCTATATTTTTTATCTCCTCCATTTTATTTGCACTGAAGTCAAATATACAGTTTAAAAGACCCATAAGCCTTGTATCAAATACTGTATTAATTATTTGCATTATATCAACTGGTCATTATGGTGGTGTTTTATCACATGGGGAAAATTTTATTCTTCAACCTATTTTATCCAATATTAAAAAACCTGTTGTTCCAATTGAAAAAGCAGTTGTATTTGATGATCTTGTTCGCCCCATCCTGGAACAAAAATGCATGTCATGTCATAATCTTCAAAAGCAAAAAGGAGAACTTTCTTTTGCAGACACATTATCCATATTAAAAGGAGGAAAATCGGGTAAAGTATTTATCGCAGGTAATCCTGCATTGAGTTTATTGTTGGAACGTATCCATTTGCCAGTCGATGATGAAAAGCACATGCCACCTTCCAATAAGCTACAACTCACAGCAGAAGAGATTATGATTTTGGGGTTATGGATCAAGGATCAAGCCAGTTTTACAAAAAAAGTAATTGACTTACCCAGTGATGATTCATTACGTATGATGGCGAATGCTAATTTAAGTCAAAAAGATATGCAGGAAGAAACATTTAACTTCTCTGCTGCAGATGAAAAAACAATATCAAGATTAAATTCAAACTATTGTAGCATTGAGCATATATCAAAAGTATCACCTGCTCTTGATGTTAGAATTTATAATAAAGAAACGTATAATGTAAAACAACTACAAGATTTATCTGACATTAAAAAGCAGATCATTTCATTAAGTTTGTCGAAATTGCCAGTTACGGATGAAGATTTGAAAACAATTGTGATGTTCGAGAATCTCCAAAAGCTTGATCTCAATTTCACCAATGTAACAACTTCAGGATTGGCTATCCTATCAGGGTTAAGCAACCTTCAAACGATTTCTTTAACAGGCACCAAAATACAATTTCAAGGTTTAAAAGACATTATACGGGGACTTAAAAAAGCGCAAAAGATAACTTTGTGGAATACTCTTTTAACTTCACAGGAAATCGAACAATTAAAACATGATTTTAAACAAATTAATTTCATTGGAGGTTTTAGCATTGATCCAAATGAACAGCTTAAATTAAATCCACCACAAGTTAAAAATGCAAGCATGGTTTTCAACACATCCATGTCTGTAGATTTATACCATCCGATAAACGGAACTGAAATACGATATACGACAGATGGAACTGATCCTGATAGTATTTCTTCACCCGTATTTAATCATAAAACAATTATCACGAAAAACACCACCATCAAAGCAAAAGCCTTTAAGAAGGGATGGTATTCAAGTGATGTGGTTCCGTTTAGTTTTTATAAGAATACATTCATTCCAGATAGCGTAACCATTTTGTCACTGTTAAATGGTGTTCATCAGGCTGAAGGAGCTCAAACCTTTTTCAACACAAAGCTTGGAACGATTGGTGCCAATAATCCGGCATGGGCAAATTTTTGGGCAGGCACAAGAAAAGATGATTTGGAGGTTGAGTTTTTATTTGAAAAGCCAATTTCTTTATCCTCTTTTGGTTTTCATTATATGATTGAAGAGGCAACTGGAATATTTCCACCCGCCTCAGTTGAGGTTTGGGGAGGTGAAAACGCTGAAAAATTAAAGCTTATCACTAAGATATCTCCTGCGATGCCTAAGCCGGGGGATACACCTTCCTTAAGACTAGCAGAAGCATCTTTCAAGGCACGTACATTTTCATATTTGAAAATCATTGCTAAACCTTTTAAAAGAATTAAACCTATTACCAAAAAAAATCAAAAACCTGCACCCAAAAAGGATAAAAAGCCTGTTAATCCCAAGGACAAACGCCCAGATGCCAAAAAGGATAAATACCAGACGTTATTGTTGTTAATAGATGAAATGTTTCTAAACTAATGTAAAATGCATACGTAGAGTTCGAATAACAACGTATAAATCTTTTGGAATTAAGATTCAGACACAAAAAAAGAGCACCAATTCCTTGATGCTCTTGTGTCGGGAAGACCAGATTCCCTGTCTGAAGGTAGAAAAATGCCCTAATCTAAGTCCTGAAATTTCACATATACTCTCTTTTTAATGATAAAATATTGTATATTTTACCTATACAATTCGGATTTATTCCGAATTATTATCGCATTTATTACATAATTATGCTAATTTTATCCATACAATTCGGAAAATATCCGAATTAAGTATTTAAAAAATACATTTATGGATTTCAGGGAATCAATTATAAGGTATGCAGGGCAACCTATTACAAAGCAAATTTTACTTGATATTTTGAAAGACTTTAAAAGGCCTTTCGATAAAATAGATGAATTAGTCAAGCAAGGTTTTCTACTTCAGGTTAAAAGAGGGTTATATATTCCAGGGATCAAACTGAAAATGTCTATGCCGGAATCCTTTCTTTTGGCCAACCATATCCATGGTCCAAGCTATGTGTCGTTGGATGCTGCACTTTCTTATTGGGGACTCATTCCGGAGAAAGTGTATGAGATAAGTTCAATAACGACCGCAACATCCAAAATATATAGAACACCTGTCGGAAGATTCAGCTTCAAAAGAATGAGATTGCCTTTTTATAGTTTCGGGATAAAACAAATAGTTTTAGGTGAAAATCAAACAGCACTGATAGCAACACCGGAAAAAGCACTGTGTGATAAGATCATAACGACTAAGTCAATGATCCTTCGTAGTTCAAAGCAAACCATCGAACTTTTACTAGAGGATCTAAGGATGGAAAAAGATGCATTAAGAGATATAGATTCAAATGAAATTAAAAAATGGGTAAACGATGCACCTAAAAAGGAAAGTCTTATGATGCTCATTAAAACCTTAGAAAAAATATGATTAAAGATTGGCTTGAAGAATATAAACCGGTAAACCAAAGTACAGCAGAGCAGGCAATGCGGGAAATTATGCAGGAAATAGCACTTGCTGGTTTGCAACGTAGTGGTTTCTTTGAAAAAGCGGCTTTCTATGGAGGTACTGCATTGCGTATATTCCATCATCTTGAACGCTTTTCTGAGGATCTCGATTTTTCATTACTCCAAGTTGATCCTGAATTTTCACTTCAACCCTATTTGAATGGAATGCTTAAGGAATTTGAAGCATTGGGGATGAAAGTAAGCGTAAAAGAAAAAAAGAAAACCGCAAAATCAAATGTTGATTCCGCTTTCCTGAAACCTGATACTGAATGGAAAGAATTAATACTGAATGAGGTTGTGAAGCAAGAAGGAATAAAGATTCATCCTGATATAAAAATCAAAATTGAAGTGGACACTAAACCTCCAAAAGGGTTTGAAACAGAAGAAAAACTCTTATTGAAGCCATTTTCATTTTACACCAAATGTTTCACTTTACCGGATCTTTTTGCAGGTAAAATGCATGCATTACTGTTTCGTCGATGGAACAACAGAGTGAAAGGCAGGGATTGGTTTGATATGGAATGGTATATAAAAAAAGGAACCCAATTAAACCTTGATCACTTCCTTGCCAGAGCGATTGATAGTGGTGATTGGACAGAAAGTTCTATCACTACAGAGCAATTCAAAAAATTATTGGTTGAAAAGATCAATACGGTTTCATTTAAAAGTATTCGTGAAGATGTAGTCCGTTTTGTGAATGACGACAAGTCGCTTGAAATATGGTCACCAGCGTATTTTGTACAACTGACTGAAATGATAAAATTTAAACCGACAGCTTAAGATATAATATGCATCCCCATCATAACAAAAAAAGAGCACCAATTCCTTGATGCTCTTGTGTCGGGAAGACCAGATTCGAACTGGCGACCCCTTGCACCCCATACAAGTGCGCTACCGGGCTGCGCCACTTCCCGAACGGGGATGCAAAACTAATAAAAAGTCGGTTTATTTTCAAGAGATTGGACTTGTAAATCAGGCAAGAAGGATTATCTTCGCTTAATTCATTAAATATGACTATCCTCATACGTAAAGCTCTTGTCAAGGATATTCACTCACCATTTCACAACAAGGTGTGCGATTTGTTGATTCAATATGGGAGGATTGAACAAATTTCTGATACAATTGAAGCCCAAGCTGACCAAATCATTGAACAAGAAAACCTCATCGTTTCGCCAGGTTGGGTAGATATCTTTACATCAGGTACAGATCCTGGTTTCGAATTCAAAGACCGTCTCAGAAATACTGCTGCATCTGCTGCAAAAGGTGGTTTCACACATGTTTTTCTAACGCCAAATAGCAAACCAGTCGTTCAAAATAAAACCGCTGTTCAGTATATAATAAATCATGAACACCCACACCCTGTTGAATTTCATCCAATAGGCGCCATCACAAAAAACACAGAAGGAAAAGAACTGGCTGAAATGTTTGAAATGAAAGATGCTGGTGCCATTGCTTTTAGTGACGGAAATAAACCAGTTCAGTCATCCGGACTCATTATCAAAGCCATGCAGTATGTAAAAGCTTTTGATGGTGTCATCATACAAGTTCCAGATGACCAATCCGTTTCAGCGGGTGGACAAATGAACGAGGGTATAGTTTCTACACAAATTGGTTTGCCCGGAAAACCTGGCATCGCTGAAGAAATCATCGTTTCAAGAGATATAGAATTATCTGCTTATACCAACTCCCATGTTCATTTTACAGGAGTAACAACATCTAAATCGATTCAACTGATTGAACAGGCAAAACAAAAAGGTTTAAAAATAACCTGCTCTACTACTCCTCATCATCTGTATTTCTGTGATAAAGATGTTGATGGTTATGATACAAATTTAAAATTCAACCCTCCGCTTCGTACAAAGGATGAAAGAAAAGCATTGATTGATGCAGTACAATCAGGAAAAATTGACATCATCACTTCTCACCATACAGCACAAAATACAGATCTGAAAGTTTGTGAATTTGAATATGCCGGCTATGGTGCCATAGGACTTGAATCTGCCTATGGTGTTCTTGGTTCCCTGGGACTGGATACTGATCAAATCCTTTCCACCATCTGTTTTAATCCAAGAAAGATTTTTAAATTGTCTGATACAATCAACATAGGAGAATCTGCGGATATCACCTTATTTGACCCAACTCAAGCATATGAATTTTCTGTTACTGATATAAAGTCTAGTTGCAACAATAGTCCCTTTATTGGCAAAAAACTGACCGGTAAAATAATAGGAACTATCCTTAAAACAAAAACAAATCAAAACTAAATATCATGGATAAAAAACCCATATCCCATTTTTTAGCCGGTGGCATTATCGGCGGCATCATGATTTTATACTCTGCCATTATTATCATCCTTGATCAAACCATGAATAAATCAATGGGATGGATCAGTTTTGTGTTGATTGTTTTGCTTCTTGCATATTTTGTCCGTGAAAAAGGAAATGCAGAAGGAAACAATTTGAAATTCGGTGATCTGTTTGCATATGGGTTCAAGACAACGGCATTTATTACCATCATCATGCTTGCATTTCAAGTAATTTACAATTTAGTGTTTCCTGACACCGTTGATAAATTGCTGGAAGTAAGCCGTCAAACGATTATCCAACAACAACCAAATATGTCTGATGATCAAATTGAAACAGCATTGGGTTTCACTAAGAAATTCTATTGGCCAATGATTATTGGAGGTACAATTTTGGGAACAATTATTCAAGGAGCCATCGCATCTTTGATTGGCGCAGCCATCACAAAAAAGAATCCTCAAACACCATTTCAAAACGTATAGATGGATATTTCTGTTGTCATACCATTAAAAGACGAGGCTGAATCTCTTCCAGAACTATGTTCTTGGATTGAATCAGTTATGCACCAACATGCTTTCACATTTGAAGTTATTTTGGTGGATGATGGCAGTAAGGATGATTCATGGAGTATAATCAGTCAAATACATCAGAGGAATAGCAGCTTCAAAGGAATCAAATTCAAAAGAAACTACGGTAAGAGTGCTGCATTGAATGTGGCATTCGCAGAAGCAATTGGTGATGTTGTTATCACCATGGATGCTGATTTGCAGGATAGTCCTGATGAAATACCAGATCTATATAAAATGATCAAACAAGATGGATTTGATCTGGTAAGTGGATGGAAAAGAAAAAGATTTGACAATGTATTGACCAAAAATCTTCCTTCAAAATTATTCAATGCAGTTACTAGGAAGATGTCTGGCATTCAATTAAATGACTTCAATTGTGGTTTAAAATCATATCGAAATGATGTGATCAAAACTGTAGAAGTATATGGTGAAATGCATCGATATATTCCAGTACTGGCAAAATGGGCTGGTTTCAATAAAATTGGTGAAAAAGAAGTAGAACATCGTGCACGTAAATATGGTGTTTCAAAGTTTGGCTGGGAACGTTTTGTAAATGGATTTTTGGATCTAACAACCATCATGTTCATTGGTAAATTCGGTAAAAAACCAATGCAGTTTTTTGGATTGCTGGGTACCTTCTCATTTCTGGTAGGAATGTTTACAAGTCTTTACCTTATCATTTCCAAACTGACCAATTTTGAATTTTCAATTACAAATCGCCCTTCATTTTATATAGCACTTACTTCGATGGTTATAGGAACACAACTATTTCTTGCGGGATTTATTGGCGAATTGGTTTCTCGTTCTGCGCCCGATCGAAATGCATATAATATTGACAGCAAAAAAGGCTTATAGCCTTCTTGAATGGATAACAACAAAGCCATTACAAACATTATTTTCATGGGTCCTTGCCATCCATATAGAGGTGGCATTGCTTCTTTTACAGAAAGATTGGCCAAGGAATTCAATCAACATGGCTATCAAACTGAGTTGGTCACATTTACCCTACAATACCCGTCTATATTGTTTCCTGGCAAAACCCAGTATGTAGATAATCCAGCACCTGAAGGCTTGAATATAAAACGGATGATTAATTCAGTTAATCCATTCAATTGGATGTTGACTGGATTAAAACTTATGCGAAAAAAACCTGATTTGATTGTTGTGAGATATTGGCTTCCTTTTTTGGGTCCGGCATTTGGAACCATCTTAAGAATTGCCAAATGGAACAAACATACACGTGTTATTTGCATTGCAGACAATATCATTCCACATGAAAAAAGAATGGGTGATACTATTTTTACCCATTATTTTTCAGGATCTATTGATGCATTTATAGCAATGAGTCAGCAGGTTGTTAAAGACATACATACACTTAAATTGACACAGCCAGTTACTTTATTGCATCATCCGATTTTTGATCATTTTGGAGCTAAAACAAATATTTTATTAGCACGAAAACATCTCAATCTGGCTTTATCTGATAAGGTGATTCTTTTCTTTGGTTTTATCAGACATTATAAAGGATTGGATTTATTATTGGAAGCTATGTCTGATCCACGAATCAAAAACAATGGATATAAACTTTTGATTGCAGGTGAATTTTATGAAGACAGAAATCAATATGATGCATTGATTGAAAATTTGCAAATCACACATATTGTCCAAATTCACAATAAATTTATTTCAGAAAAAGACATAACCCTCTATTTTAGTGCAGCAGATGTACTGGTACAACCATACAGACATGCAACTCAGAGTGGTGTTACTCCACTCTCCTATCATTTTGAATTACCCATGATAGTTACCAATGTAGGAGGATTGACAGAAATGATGATTGATGGTCTAACTGGCTTGGTAGCAAGTCCATCATCTAATTCCATAGCAGATACATTGATTGCTTATTTTGAAAAAGGGAAAGAATACTTCCAGGCAAACCTTGCCAAAGAAAAACAACAATACAGTTGGGTTAGCATGATGGAAGGAATTGTTTCTACCTTTCAAAAATTACATTAATCATAGCTTTAACAAAGCTTTCAATCATGTTTTCATCATCAAATCAAGGAATACAGTAATTTGATATAAATCACTTAGCATTTTTCGGCATGAAATACCTTATCATTATATTTTTATCATTTGGCGTTTTATATTCTCAAGCTCAAATCAATAAAACCGATATTGCCTTTCTCCAAAAAAAACAAGACAGTCTTGCATTGTTTGCAAAATCAATTGTTGAAGCCCGAGAGCCTGCAGAGCGTTTCCGATCTGATAGCATTTTTACAAGGGTTTTTGTGAGAGCATTGAAAACCACAAATTCATTTTATTTTCCATTTGATTCTGTACTTTCCATTTCTAGATTATATGCACCAGACAGTAGTTTCAAAATCTTTACATGGCAAGTAAGCAGAGATGAAGACATGCACCGCAGACATGGTGCAATACAAATGAAAACTTCGGATGGTTCTCTAAAGTTATTGCCTTTGATTGACAGGAGCTTTTTAATCATGAATCAAAAAGATACCATCACAAACAATGAATGGTGGATAGGTTCCATCTATTACAAGATCATTCAAAAAACTTTTAACGGCAAAAACCTCTATACTTTATTGGGATATGATGAGAACTCTATTCGAAGCACCAAAAAACGAATAGAGGTATTGCAATTTGATAATAATGGGATGCCCATATTTGGTGGGAACTATTTTAGTTTTTCCAAAGACACCATTCCAAAACCAATGCAGAAGCGGTTTTGGATAGAATACAAGAAAAACGCCAACGGACGAATTACCTATGATGAAGACATGGATATGATCATTGTAGATCATCTGATTTCACAATCAAATGAGCCTCAAAAGAAATATACGTACATTCCTGATGGAGATTACGAAGGCTTCAAATGGGTAAATGGGAAATGGGAACATATTGAAAAGGTGTTCACATTAAAATTGGAAGATGGTCAGGCTCCAGTGGAGAAACCCATCAAAAAGTGAAAAGAGAAAGGAGAAAAGTGAAGGTCAATTGGCTGTTTCATTTTTCACTTTTCTCCTTTCTCTTTTCTCTCTTTTCTATTAGTATGATGCAGAAAGCATCATCAGTCGTCCAACTTCAAGACAGCTAAAAACGCTTCTTGAGGTACTTCTACATTTCCAATTTGGCGCATACGCTTTTTACCTTCTTTCTGCTTTTCAAGGAGTTTACGTTTACGGCTGATATCACCCCCATAGCATTTGGCAGTTACGTCTTTACGCATAGCTGATATGTTTTCCCTTGCCACAACTTTGGCACCAATGGCAGCCTGGATGGCAATCTGGAATTGTTGGCGAGGCAATAATTCTTTTAATTTCTCACAAAGTTTTCTTCCAAAATCCTGAGATCTACTGCGATGAATCAATGCGGATAAAGCATCTACTTTATCTCCATTCAATAATATATCCATCTTCACAATATCGCTTGAGCGATATCCGATTGGATGATAATCAAATGAGGCATACCCGCGGGTTTGACTCTTTAATTTATCATAGAAATCAAAAACAATCTCGGTCAATGGTATTTCGAAAATCAACTCAACCCTGTTTTGTGTGAGGTAGCTTTGATTAATTAACATGCCACGTTTACCAAGACACAAGGTCATGATGTTACCTATATATTCCGGCTTTGTGATGATTTGTGCTTTGATAAATGGTTCATCAATCCTGTCCATTTGCGTTGGATCAGGCATTTCAGATGGGTTGTTTACCGGAATTTCTTCTCCTTTAGTGCTATAGGCTTTGAAACTTACGTTTGGTACAGTGGTGATTACCGTTTGATTGAACTCACGTTCCAATCTTTCCTGTATGATCTCCATGTGCAAGAGTCCCAAGAATCCGCATCGGAAACCAAATCCCAGTGCCTGTGATGTTTCAAGTTCATAGGTAAGAGATGCATCGTTCAATTGAAGTTTATCCATACACTCACGGAGTTCTTCAAAATCATCTGTATTCACTGGATAAATACCAGCAAATACCATCGGTTTCACTTCTTCAAAGCCCTTAATCATCGGAGCTGGATTCACAGAATCTACGATGGTATCACCTACTTTTACTTCTTTTGCATTTTTTATCCCAGTGATAAGATATCCAACATCACCACATTTCACTTCCTTTTGTTCACTCATCGTGAGTTTGAGCACTCCAACTTCATCTGCTTCATATGATGTATCAGTAGAAACAAATTTGATTTTTTGTCCCTTACGAATACTTCCGCTCATAATTCGATAATATACAATGATACCTCTGAAAGAATTGAAAACACTGTCGAATATCAACGCCTGTAAGGGTGCATCAGGCACTCCACTCGGGGAAGGGATCCTATCTACGATGGCAGTTAATATACCTTCAATACCAATACCTGTTCTTCCACTGGCCAGCAGAATATCATCACCCTTACAACCAATCAATTCAATGATTTGATCTTTTACTTCTTCAATCATAGCACCTTCCATATCAATCTTATTGATCACTGGAATGATTTCAAGGTTGTTTTCAACCGCCAGATATAGATTGGAAATGGTTTGAGCCTGTATACCTTGTGTTGCATCTACAAGCAAGAGGGCGCCTTCGCAAGCGGCGAGAGCACGACTTACTTCATAGCTGAAGTCAACGTGACCGGGCGTATCGATAAGATTTAAAATATAAGATTGCCCATCTGTATGTTTGTAATTGATCTGAATTGCATGACTTTTGATGGTAATACCTTTTTCACGTTCAAGATCCATGTCATCCAATACTTGATCCATCATTTCCCTTTCACTGATGGTATTCGTTGTTTGAAGCAAACGATCAGCCAAGGTTGATTTACCATGGTCAATATGGGCAATAATGCAAAAATTACGTATATTTTTCATGTATAATCGAGAGTTGAAATGGAAATTCAAGTAAGTTTCCAAATGAATTGCAAAATTAGTCTATTTGTATTGAATGAAAGTGTGTAATTAAATAGGTTTTGAGTGAAAATAGCTTTGGGATACAAGGTTAAAGTCATTAATTTCGCCTTAATAACCAATAGATGAAAGATAAATTTGAACTTGCAGTAAAAGAGGTTGAACTTTTGAAAGAACGCCCAAGCAATGAAACATTGCTTTTGTTGTATTCTTTATTCAAACAAGCCACGGAAGGGGACAATAAAAATACTCCTCCAGAGAATCCATTCGACTTTGTAGCCAAAGCAAAATATGAGTCGTGGAATGCACAGCAGGGTAAGTCGATCGAGACTGCCATGCAGGAATACATTGATTTGGTAGAAAAATTAAGGAGCTGATCATCTCAGCTCCTCAATCAAATAATTACAATTTTTTTTGTCTATTTCAATGCATTGATGATCTGAACGAATTCAGATGCAATCAATGAGGCACCGCCTACCAATCCCCCATCTACATCCTTCATTGAAAAAAGTTCAGATGCATTCGATCCTTTTACACTACCACCGTAAAGGATAGAAATTTCCTGTGCAATGGCTTCACCATATTGGTTAGTCAATGACAGACGGATGTGTGCATGCATTTCTTGTGCTTGTTCAGCAGAAGCAGTTCTTCCAGTACCAATAGCCCAGATGGGTTCGTATGCAATTACCACTTTCTGAATGGCTGCGGCATCAAGATGAAACAGAGATTCCTTCAATTGTTCTTCAACAAATTGATTTTGCGTATCTGCATCGCGAATGGATAAGGGTTCACCGCAGCAGAATACAGGAGTAATTGAAGAAGCCAGGCATAGATCTACTTTTTCAGCCAACATTTGATTGGATTCTGCAAAATATTCTCTGCGCTCACTGTGACCAACCAGGCAGTATTGAATTCCAATAGACGTTAGCATTCCAACAGATACTTCACCGGTATATGCACCTGAAGTTTTATGGTGACAATTTTGTGCAGTGACAAAGATGTTTTTGCGATTGCTTACGATGTTGTTTGCTTCAATCAAATATGGGAATGGAACTGCAAAAAGAACTTCCTGGTTTTCACCAACAGAAAGGTCTGCAGAAAGAATGTCATTTAAAAGTGATTGTCCTTCTTGAAGGGTTTTATTCATTTTCCAGTTTGCTGCTGCGATTTGTTTTCTCATGCTTATTTAATTGTTATATAAAAATCTTGTTCGTTCTATCATTTTATCAGACAATATCTGATCTTTCATGGTCATCCATTTTTGCATACCAAGTATCAACTTATCAATTTGATATTTAACAGATGCGTCTGTTCCCCAACTGAATTCCGGCACAAATTTAGGAATAGGTGAAGGGCTACCAAAAATATTACAAAATGGCCCTATGATAGAACCACTGTTAAATAAGGTATTGATAGCTGTTTTAACATGATCACCCATCACGACACCAGCTTTATTGCCGACCTCAACCATATTTTCTGCATCTTTATTCCATGCCATGATCATTCCGGCAGTATTTTTAAGGTTAGATCCAGTGGTACCAGCACCTAAATTACACCACTCCCCTATATAGCTATCTCCAATATATCCATGGTGTGATTTATTAGAAAAGCCATGAATAATGGTATTCTTAATTTCACCTCCTACAACGGAGAAATCACCTACACTTGTTCCCTGATATAGTGTAGTACCCATTTTAACGACTGTAGATTTGCCAATATACAAGGGGCCTCTTAACATGGCTCCTTCCATAATAGTGGCATCTTCATCTATAAAAATGGGGCCATCGGAAGTATTGAGATAACAATGTTCCAATTGAGCACCATCCTGGATATATACACTCCCTGAGCCAGTCAAAGAAATATTTTCATGTTTACGGAAGGACGTTGGTTCTTCGTTCAGTCTTTGTATGTCTGATTTGATTTCATCCTTGTTTATGGAGATTATATCCCATATAGTAGATGGCTTTTTAAAATCATCTATAAAATCAGCCGGATTTTTGAAAAATTGAGCGAGAGATAAATTTAGTGGGGGGATGCTGTTTGCAGGAATGACAACTGAAGGTGCTGATCTTTCAATGGAATCATCAGCAACAACAAGATAAAAGCCTTGTTGCTGGGCCATTGTCTCCCATTTTTGACGAAAACTCAATATCCCGCATTTTAAATCAGCAACATGTTTTGTTAGACTGATGGGATAAAATGCATTCTTGATCATTTTTTCAGATAAGACCAAAATGTGCATAATGAAAAGGGAATGCGTTTAAAAAGCAAACCCTCCGATTGGAGGGCTTGAAGTTATTTTTTTGCGTATTTCTTTTTGAATTTATCAATCCTTCCTGCTGTATCAACAAGCATGTTTTGACCAGTAAAGAATGGATGAGACGTATTTGAAATCTCCAATTTGATCAATGGATATTCATTACCATCTTCCCACTTAAGAGTTTCTTTAGATTCTGCAGCTGAACGCGTAAGAAATGTAGTACCGTTACTCATGTCTTTGAAAATCACGAACCTGTACTTTTCTGGATGGAGACCTTGTTTCATATTTATTTGTTTTAGGCTGTTATGGATTTTGCCATAACATTTAAAATTGGAGTGCAAATATAGGGTTTTTCCTTTAAAAAAGGAAAATTCTAACTTCTCATGTTTTCATATTGCAGGGGAAAGCCTAAATCGGCATTTCGGCACAATTGAATTACCTCCTGCAGGTCATCAATTTTTTTACCGGTTACCCTAACTACATCGTCATTGATTTGCGCTTGTACCTTCAATCCTGCATCTTTAATCAGTTTTGTTACTTTTTTGGCATCATCTTGTTTCAACCCATTTTTTACAACAACTTCTTGCTTTACTGTCTTGCCACTTTGATATGAATCCTTCGAAGTATCAAAAGCCTGAGGTGAAATTCCCTGTTTATTGGCACGATTGATCAGAATTTCAACCAATTGACGCATTTTCATGTCATCATCCGTTTCCAACATGATCTTGTTTTCTTTTTTATTTAGATCTATGTTTACTACACTGTCCTTAAAATCGAAACGATTGGTGATTTCTTTCTTAGTAACATTAACGGCATTGTCGAGAAATTGTGCATCAACTTTACTTACAATATCAAAAGATGGCATATGAATGGCTTTAGGTTAGAGAAGAATTGGTTTTCTTAACTTTAAAAAGGAGAAATATACCTCCAATGATCAATAAGGTGGAAATAATTTCTGCTTGTGTTGGATGAAATCCAAATATACTATATGTTGAATTTACCCTGATTTTCTCAACAAGAAAACGCTCAGCACCGTTCATGATCAAATAGATTCCAAAGACCTGTCCAGGTATTTTGAATTTCTTTCTAACACTCCATAAAATCAAGAAAAGCAATAAACATGCAATGATTTCATATAAGGTGGTCGGGAAAACCGGTGGCGTAAGTTGATTGCAATATGGGCCCTTACAATTATTCATGACTGAACCTACTTCATTTACATTATGAGGATAGTTGTACGCCCAAAACCAATTGGGTAATATTTCAGAACCTTTAAAGGTTGTATGGGGAACTTTATCAATGTTTCCGTATTCCCTCACCAGGTAATTGGTGAATTGAGGATCTTTTGTGAGTTGATCTTTGAAAGAAATTGAATCAGCTAAAATGACTTTATTCTGATCATTTACAGCATAAGCATCATTGAAAATTCCCCAATCGCCATCACCTGCAATATGACAACCCATCCTGCCTATTGCATAAGCAATTAGCAATGCAGGAGCTGCTGAATCTACCAAATGTAGCAAACCAATTTTCTTTCTACGTGCAAAAATTAAAATAGTAATCGCAGCAAGAATCAAACCGCCATACCAGGTAAGTCCACTTGGTGCCAATAAGTTTCCAATGGGATCTTGAATAAATCTATCCCAGTTTTCCAGATTATCAAACACTTTTGCTCCAAGAAATCCAGCAATAGCAGCCATGACAGTGATATCTCCTACCCGTTCATGAGGCCATATCTTAAATGTTTTTTCGGTAGGCTTCTCAAGCTGTTGCTTTTTCTTTTCTTGATATTTTGTAAAGGTAAAAAGTAAGGCAAGTCCAATTCCACCCAACCAGCTTCCTTGAGAAGAGAAGATATAATCCTGAGGATTGACATGTGCATCATTTAAGAAAACACCAATAATTTTATATCCTACAAAAAAGCCAAATATGAAATGAAATAGAAGCTCCGAAATGCTGGCTGGGTTTCCAACGATTTCCTTTTCTTCAGTTGCAGATAACAAACCTTCGGTTTCTTTTCTTTTCAATTCTGAACTCAGGAATAAAGCTGCTATAATGAAGGCAATGGCTACCATCAATCCGAAAGAATTGATATATCGGGTAAATCCAAATGGTTCAATACCGAATACATCCTTTAGGAAGAAATAAAGGTTTGGATACATGATAAAATTAAATTGGGAGAAAGATATAAAAAATGTCCCGATGAACGGGACATTTACTTAATTACAATATTCTTCAAAAGCGGCTATCAAATTGTGTGCAATCATTTGAGCTGATCGGCCTTCAATCATATGTCTTTCAATCATGTGAACCACTTCTCCATTTTTCAGCAATGCAATCGCAGGCGATGATGGAGGATAAGGCAACAAATGTTCACGAATTTTTCTCACTGCATCAAGATCAAAACCTGCAAAAGTTGTTGTAAGTCTGTCTGGACGCTTTGTTGAATTATGAACTGCCATTAATACCCCGGGGCGTGCACTTCCTGCAGAACATCCGCAAACTGAGTTTATCATGACAAGCGTAGTGCCTGTTTGAGCTACCATTTCATCTACATCTGATGCGGATAACAATTCTTCGAACCCATTTTCAGTGAGTTCTTCTTTCATTGGTATTACAATTTCAGCTGGATACATATGTTATAATTTTTTACAAATTTAAGCCCATTTTTTTGATATTCTTTGCGAAAAAAGGAAACCCAAGGTCATAAAAGTGATTTAACAACAAACATTGCAAAAACCATTTTTTTGTTCCTGTTTTTCAATGCTTTAAACTAATTTAGCTGAAAATATCCAGGAATTGAGACGAATTTTAACTCTACTATCTTGCCTCATTTATCTACAAGGCAATGCACAGGATGTCAAAATAGATACTACTGCTCAAAAACGTGATAGTTTACCAGTAGTTATTGATCCTGTATTGAATGCAGATTCTGTTTTGAGAATCATAAACCTAAACCCTTTCTTTACGCTACAGGTTGATTCCACTTTGATTTATGACCTGCAAATCAATAAACCTTCCGAGAACTATTTTTGGTACTTAAAAAATGCACCAATAGGCGTAAAACTAGATAAAAGTACAGGCTTGTTATATTTTAAAGCTGAGAGATCCTATTTTAAAAGTGGAAAACTCAAATATGATATGCCATATAAGGTTGAATTGGGTGTTCAAAACCTAAGGGATGCCAAAGAACGTTTTGAATCAAGCTGCACCATTATATTTTATAGTACAGATGTTATCGTTTCTAAATTAAAACCAACAGTTGGAAATGCGCTTCAACTGGAAGAAGGTGATTCAATTCGATTCAGGGTTCAATGTGAAGAAGGGTCTTTCCCTGTAGAGCAGATTACCATTGTAACGAATGAACCCATCAGTAAATATAAATCGGTCAATAAATGTGACGATGAATTTGCATGGATGGTGCCGTATGATTTCATAAGAGATAATGACACAACCCGACAAAAAATATTGCTTTTACAATTTATC
>CANFHO010000056.1 GCA_947447005.1 Chitinophagaceae bacterium | reverse complement strand
TATAGAATTTTTTGGTCTGGAGAAAAAGGATATGATTGATATATCGTATTCGGATATGATTCTTCAGGCGATTCATCATAACATACAAATATGAAAACAATTTTACACAAAGCGAATACCAGAGGGAAGGCAGATCATGGATGGTTGAAGAGCTTCCACAGTTTTAGTTTTGCAGGATACTATGAACCGAGTCGCATGCACTTTGGTGTATTGCGTGTGTTGAACGATGATACCGTGAGGGGTGGAATGGGATTTGGTACTCATCCGCACGAAAACATGGAGATCATTAGCATTCCGCTGGAAGGCGATCTTGAACACAAGGATAGCATGGGGAATACAACCGTGATCCGAAAAGGGGATATTCAGGTAATGAGTGCCGGTACCGGTATCTACCACAGTGAATACAACAAGAATGCTGATGAAGAAGTGAAATTCCTGCAGATTTGGATTTTCCCCAATCAGAAAAATGTAACACCCAGGTATGATCAGATTACCCTGGATGTGTCCGACAGGAAAAATAAATTACAGCAGGTATTGTCGCCTAATGAAAATGATGAAGGTGTTTGGATTCATCAGGATGCATGGTTTCATATGGGCAATCTTGACAAGGATGTTGCAAATCATTATGAAATTAAAAAAGAAGGAAATGGTGTATACGTATTTGTATTGTCGGGCAGCTTTGAGATCAACGGTATTTTGATAGAACGAAGAGATGGTCTGGGTATTACCGAAACAGATGCATTTGAAGTCAAATCGCTTGAAGACAACAGCGAAATCCTTTTGATGGATATTCCGATGATGCTCTCTTAATGTAAATTTTACCATTTATATACATAACCATCAAACCAAAAGGCAGTTTGATTGTTTAAATATGTGTAACTTTCATTCATCAAAATAACTTTCAAATGAAAATGCTCAAATCAATCTTGCTATCCGTTTCTTTCTTCATGTTTATCTTTTCCGCTAAGGCACAGGATTCAACTACCAACTATTATATTGGAAAATGGAAAGTTTTGGTAAAGGAAACGCCTATGGGAGATGTTACCATGCCAATACGTATAGATGTTAAGGACGGAAAACTGGCTGGCTTTTATGTAGAAAATGGTTCAACTGAAGAAAAGCAGATGGATTCAATTTCAGTAAGCGCAGGTAAGATTTTCATGGCTTTTCGTGCCAGCAATTATGATCTTACAGTAACAATGACCAAAAAAGACGATGATCACACATCCGGAAGGTTGTTGGAGATGTTTGATGTATTGGGAACCAGGGTGAAGGATGAAGAAAAAAAGTAACAAATAACGAGTTACAATTCACGGGTCACGAGTCACAAGAAAATACACTTGTTGCTCGTGACTTGTTTTTTATAGATAATTCAAGCAGTTTATGAACATCATATGAATGTACAGCCAACCCATCTAAGTACAGATAGTATTGTATTGAAACCACTGGAAGAAAGTGATTTTGAGATGCTTTATGAAGTTGCATCTGATCCATTGATTTGGCAGCAACATCCCAATCCAGATCGCTATAAACGCGATATTTTTCAAAACTATTTTACAGGTGCCATTGAATCAAAAGGGGCTTTCCTGATCAAGGATGCGAGCACAGGTGAGGTACTTGGTTGTACAAGATTCTATGATCATATCAACAATGAAATCAAGATTGGATATACATTTTACGGACGCAGTTCCTGGGGCAAGGGCATCAATGCAGAAGTAAAAAAATTGATGTTGGCTTATGTGTTTCAATTTGTTGACCAAGTGGTCTTTCATGTAGGTGCACAAAATATTCGTTCCCAAAAAGCCATGGAAAAGTTAGGAGCTATAAAAACAGGAGAGGAGGAAGTTGCTTATTTTGGCGAAGCCTCCCGATTGAATTTCGTTTACACGATATCTAAAAATCAATAACCCTTTTTCATTTTTTCAGTGTCCTGTTGATTGCATCAAGTAGGCCATCTTTCGATGTATCATGTCCGAGTTGCCAAAACATGATGCCGCCCAATTTGTGTTTCAACACATATTGAGTCTTTTCCTCCATCGACTTAATATTGTCAAATGTTGCATATGATTTTTCGGTTGGATTGTATGCATATGGTGCATGCGCAGTGCTATCCCAATACAATGTATATCCTGATTTTTCTGATATGCGTTCCGGAAACTGATTGTAACCGATGAAGTATTTGAATCTACCTGATTGATACACACCATTGTTTGTTGGGGCAACCCCTTCCCAGGTTCTTGCATAAAATGCAGCACCAATAATCATTTTCTTGGCAGGTACTCCCTTGCTTAAAAGTGATTGAACACAATTATCGGTTGATTCTTTTTGGGAAGGAGTACTATACAATGCGGAATGATGTCCAGTGACAGTTGAAAATCCACTTACTAAATCATAAGTCATCAGATTGACATAATTCACCACCGGCATCACAGCATCCCAATCCACTGCATTATCAAGAAAACGTTGAAAACCTCCTGCTGCAAAAGTGATTGTACTTTTTTTCCCTAACACTTCTCTTAGTTTTATCACAAGGGATGTGAAATTTGCTTTGTCTTCTGCCATGAACTTATGACCTGGAAAACCTTCAATGCTTGGATATTCCCAATCCAGATCAATTCCATCTGATCCAAAATAATCTGACAATGATTTAACAGATTGAGCAAAAGTGGTTCTTCCCTCATTGGTATTGAATGCCTCAGAACATGGTGCGCATCCGCCCCAGCCGCCAAGTGACAACAATACTTTCAGTTTTTTATTCTGTTGTTTCATGGCCACCATTTTTTGGATCAATAAAGTATCCTTAGATCCTCTCAATACAAGTTGGTTATCTTTTAAATGACCGAAGCAATAAATGATATGAGTGAATTGTGTTGCATTGAATGTATCAATTGCCGCCAGACTTCCAGAATAATAAGCAATCACAGCCTTTTTTTGCGACTGCACTTTTGTGGTATAGAAAGCGGAAAAGAATATGGCAATGCAAATGAGGATGTAGCTTTTTTTCATCTGTTTGAATTGAAATGGATGTTATCCAAATTTAATCAATTAATAAGTCACTTGTTGATTGACTTCAAATTATTAAATTGTAGTCCAAACACGTGAATAATGATGGATGTATTGAATTCTTTTCCCATGTATGAATGGATGATAATCATGTTTGCCGCTTTTGTTATTGGAATGGGAAAGAGTGGATTAAAAGGTGTTGACATGCTGAATGTAACATTTATGGCTTTTGTTTTTGGTGGGAAATCATCAACTGGAGTGGTTCTACCTTTGCTATGTATTGCAGACATAGCTGCCGTTTCCTATTATAAAAGGCATGCCCAATGGAAGCACTTCTGGAAATTGTATCCATGGATGATCATAGGCATTTTGATAGGTGTATTTGTTGGGAAGGATATGGATGAAAGTCTTTTCAGGAAAATAATGGCGATGATTATCTTAAGTTCAATTGTGATAGTATTGGTGATGGAATACAAGAAGGCCAGCGATGTTCCTCATCATCCTTTGTTTACTGCATCTACAGGTTTGGCCGCAGGAGTAACAACCATGTTGGGTAATTTGGCTGGATCGTTTGTGAATTTGTATTTTCTTGCCATCCGACTTACTAAGAATGATTTTATTGGAACGGCTGCATGGATATTTTTATTCTCCAATCTTTTTAAATTGCCTTTCCAGATTTTCTATTGGAAAAACATCACCACGGAGACACTTAAAATTGATATGATGCTTATACCTGCATTGGCATTGGGTTTTTGGGCAGGTATCAAAATCGTTGCAAAATTGAGAGATGATAATTACAGAAAGGTGATTATACTTTTAACGGTGATAGGATCGTTTGTAATGCTCTTTAAGCGATAATTTTCTTCATTAAGATGTCTGTCTGCTGATCTGTGCCCAGCATAAATATATGTGTATCAAACGGCACAAAACCATTCTTTTCATAGAACCGGATGGCCTTTTTGTTTTCTTCCCATACACCCAGCCAAACTTCTTTGTAATTTAAGTCGGAAGCCAGTGAAATTGCTTTTTGAAAAAGGGCATCACTTACTTTTTTTCCATGAAATGCCTTCTCTACATATATTCGTTCAATTTCAAATCCATTTGAATCTTTGAAATCTGATTGTGCGTTGCCTGTATTGACTTTGAGATATCCAACAGGTAATTCATGATAGATGGCAAAAAAGAAAAAGGATGCAGGATTGTTCAACTCAGAGGTTAATTTCTCTTCTGATAAATTTACCTCCAGGTATTCCTGCATATCCTCTTCTGTATTTTGCTCAGCAAAGGCATCATAGAACGTTTTTCGCGCTAATGTTTGCAATGCCAATACATCTGTTGCATTTACTGTTCTGATGCTGATTTCACTCATTACAATGTATGTTGGATTGGCGTGATGGTATCACCAAAATTACACTTCTTCTGCAACAAATTTTTCGCAATAGGTTTTGATCATTTCTCTGACGCGCGCAAATTCTGCTTTGATTTCTTCTTCTGTTCCTGTTGCTTTTGCAGGGTCAGGAAAGTTGTAATGAAACAGTTTTGCATTGCTTGGGAAGTATGGACATCTTTCTTTGGCATTGTCGCATACAGTAATGACGAGATCAAAATCAATATCCTTGTATTCCAACACATTGTTGGAAGTATGTGAGGAGATATCGATGTTATCTTCTTTCATGGTTGCGATTGCTTTGGGATTCACACCATGTGTTTCCACGCCGGCACTGTATACTTCTGCCTTATCTCCGGCAAAATATTCAAGATATCCATGTGCAATCTGACTTCTGCAACTGTTGCCTGTGCAAAGAACAAGTATTTTTTTCATGATGATTTTTTTAGCAGCATCCTGAGCCAGGTGTGCAGCAGGTGGACGATAATGGTTTTTCTGCGAAAACGGTGATACTAAAGATACCTGTTGTACCGGATTTGAATTTGTTCAATTCTTCTGGATTCAGGTATCTTGATAAGATATCATCGGGGATGATGATGGGTTTTTCTTTTTGAATGGTAATGTTGCTGAAGCCATTTGCTTCTATCAATTCCAGATACACTTGTTTCTGAATGGCACCGGATACACATCCTGCATACATTTCAGCATCTTTTCTCAACCCTTCTGGAAGTGCACCTACCAGTACCACATCACTGATACTGAAATGTCCTCCGGGTTTTAAGACTCTGAAAATCTCCTGAAAAACGCCGTGTTTATTAGGTACGAGATTCAATACACAGTTTGAAACAATCACATCTGCCGCATTCGAAGTTACTGGCATCTGTTCAATATCTCCCTGTCTGAATTCCACATTGTTGAATCCTCTTGCATCTGCATTTATCCTGGCTTTGTCGATCATGGCGGGTGTGAAGTCAATACCAATGACTTTACCGGTTTCACCTGTTTCATGACGCGCAACAAAACAATCGTTTCCTGCTCCGCTTCCGAGGTCTATTACAACATCCCCTTTTTTGATCTGTGCAAATTGCGTAGGCAATCCACACCCAAGACCCAGATCTGCATCTGCATTGTATCCTTCGAGGGTAGTGTAATCGTCTGACATGATATTATACACTTCAGTGGAACATCCACCAGCGCCGCAGCAAGACGACATATTGGTTTCCTTGTCCTGCAATGCAATCTCACTGTATTTCTGTTTTACGATCTCTTTGAGTTGTTCATCTGTTTTCATGATTATTGATTTTATGTTTATCGTATTTTACCGATTGATTTAATTAAAAAAATATCAGCAGCAGTTAGCTTTTTGTCCTTCAAATCCATCCAACAGTCCATTGATCAGCATACGTGCTTTTTCCCATTCTTTTTCATCAATGCAATAGCAAATGGAAGCCCCTTCAATTTCACCTTTGATCAGTCCCGCTTCTTTCAGTTCCTTCAAATGTTGGGAAACAGTTGACTGCGATAGGGGCAATTCATCTACGATGTCGCCACAAATGCATGACTGTTTTTTTATCAGGACGTGCAAGATTGCTATCCGTGCAGGATGTGCCAATGCCTTGGCATATTTGGCCAAATCCACCTCTTTTTTCGTGTACTCCGATAGTTTACTTGCTCCCATTATATCGCAATATTACGATAAATGAATGAATTTAATGTTTTCTAAAATGTTTACCAATAGAAAACATTTGTATTTTTACATACTTGAATAATAAGAAGTTATTGTATAAAAAAAGGAATGAGTAGTAAAAAAAATCCCCTCCTATCCCAGACAGATGCGCCGAAGGCGCAGAATGTCTGGGATAGGAGGGGTGGCTCATACGAGCGAAGCGAGTATGAGACGGGGTGGTTGAATTAAAGTATAAGAGAAAAGATAAAGATGTAGGAATAATTCATCTTTCTCTTTTCACTTTTCATGTTTTTGGGACCAGCGCTCTATTTTGAAACGACAACCACCCTTCACTCGCTCGGCACCTACGGTGCCTCACTCGGAGCCCCTCCTATCCCAGACAATCTGCGCCTTCGGCGCATCTGTCTGGGCAGGAGGGGAAGTATATTTTTAACTGTTCAATCGATAAAAAGAAGCCAATGGAACTGAAAATCATAACAAGCAATAAGCAATATGAAGAATATCTTTCATGGATAGAAAAGATGTTTGACAAAAAAGTAAAACCTAATTCTGCTATCGGAAATAAACTTCAAGTAGCCTTGTTACTCGTTAAAAAATATGAAGATGAGCATTACCCTGTACCCAAACCAGACCCCATTGATGCTATCAAAGTCAAAATGAGTGAATTGGGATTGAAAAGCAAAGATCTGGTAGGGAAAGTTGGCAGCAAAGGCTATGTTTCTTCAATTCTAAACAGGAGGAAGCCTCTTACGTTAGAACTTGCCAAACTATTCCATCAGGAATTCAATATTCCAGCAGAGGTTTTTTTATCCTAACGCGGGTAAGGTTTACTGCCTTTTATAGTTTAATTTCATCCCACAAACTACGTTATGACGCATCCTATTGGTACTTGTCTCTGGTTCAATAACAATGCAAAAGAAGCTGCAGATCTCTATGCTACGATCTTCACTGATTTTAAACTGATTTCTGAAAATCCACTGGCGGTTGTATTTGAAATTCATGGACGTCGTTTCATGAACCTCAATGGTGGTCCGGGTTACACCATCAACCCTTCTATTTCATTTTATGCAAATGCTGAAACTGAGGAAGAAGCAAATGAACTTTGGAGCAAACTTTCTGAAGGAGGCAAGGTGATGATGCCTTTGAATACATATCCATGGGCTGAAAAATATGGCTGGTGCGCTGATAAATTTGGTGTGAACTGGCAGATCATGCTTGGACATCAAAGCAAGACTAAAATCATGCCCCATCTCATGTTTACACAACAAAACAGTGGTAAGGCAGGTGAGGCGATTAACTTTTATACTTCACTTTTCAATGATTCTTCCGTTATAGCAGTGAGCAAATACGAGAAGGGCGAACCGGATGTGGAAGGATATATCAAGTATTCTCAATTTGAACTGGAAGGATTGCCGTTCGGTTCTATGGACAGTTCTGGTCCGCATAATTTTGTATTCAGCGAAGGTGTATCCTTTATCGTTACAGTAGACACACAAGAAGAGATTGATCATTACTGGAATACCCTCGTTGCAAATGGTCAACCCGGCAGATGTGGATGGCTGAAGGATCAATATGGTATCTCATGGCAGATTGTTCCTTCGGTGTTGGGAAAGCTGATGACCGACAAAGAAAAGGCTCCAAAAGCCACCTATGCATTTCTTCAAATGTCGAAGTTCATCATTGAAGATCTATTAAAAGCCGTTGAATAAATTCAAACCATGCATATGAAAAAATTATTATTATCACTTGTTGCGATTACATTATTTACAAGCTTGTCTGCGCAGTACAAATCTGCTGATGATTGTATTCAATCGATTATCAAGGGAACCAATGCAGTGGGACTTTCCATTGCTGTGGTTAAGAAAGATCAGGTGATCTATGCGAACTCCTATGGATGGAAAAGTATGGAGAACAAGACACCGTTGACAAACGATTGTTTGTTTCGCATTGCATCCATCTCCAAATCATTTTCTGCTACCAGCATCATGCAATTGGTGAAAGCTGGAAAGTTGCATTTGAATGATGATGTGAGTGATCTAGTTGGCTTCAAGGTTCGCAATCCAAAATATCCTGAAACAGTCATTACACTTGCTATGCTCATGCAACATCGCTCATCAATAAATGATAGTCAGGGTTATTTTTCACTTGACTTCATCGATCCTGCTACCAACTCAAATTGGCAGAAATGTTATAACGACTATGAACCTGGTAAAGGATATCAATACTGCAATCTGAATTTCAACATGGTGGGTACCATCATTGAAAGAGCTTCCGGTGAGCGCTTTGATCAATATGTAAAGCATCATGTGTTGGATCCACTCGGACTCTACGGAGGTTATTGTGTGGACTCACTCGATAAATCAAGGTTTGCATCCATCTATGAGTATAATGCAGATTCTGCGAAGTATACTTATTCGCCGGCAGCGTATGCACCCAGGAGTGAAGAGATTGCTCATTATGTGATGGGTAGGTCTACTCCCATTTTTTCTCCCACAGGAGGAATGAAAATCAGTGCCACCGACCTTGCGCGTTATATGATCATGCATAAAAATCTTGGTAAGGCCAATGGGAAACGCATCATCCCCAAAAAATATTCAAAGCTCATGCAGGAAGTCTACTCCGATGAGGAAGGCTATGGCATGGCATTGGAAACCACATCCAAATTGATTCCTGGTGTAACTCTCACAGGACATACTGGATCTGCATACGGATTGTATTCAGCGATGTTCTTCAATAAAAAAGAAGACTACGGTATTGTAGTGATCTGCAATGGTTGCAGCAATGTTTACAACAGCGGTTTCAATGCATTCATCGGCAAAGCCATGAAGTGCCTCTATGAAGAAGTGGTGATGAAATAAAATGCTTTGCCTCTATATTATTTTTCTGTAATGAGTGCTCTGTAAAATTGAATCATTCTGTTCAAATCTGATTTTCCAATGCGCTCATCGATGCCGTGAAACCCTTTTACATCCTGCACTGCAGAGAAATTGAGTACGCCATCACTTACCTTTCTGAAATACCTCGAATCAGTGGCTCCAATCATTAAATAAGGTGACACAATCACATCAGGTACCGATTTGTAAATGATGTTTTCAATTTTTTTGAATGATGGATGTTCAATCGATGTAGATGCAGATGGTTCCATGATGGATATCGTTTGCTTCTTCACTGTAACTCTTTCATCGTTGATCGCCTTCACTACAAAATTGTACACATCATCACTCGTTTGTCCTGGAAGAATCCTGCTGTTGAATGTTGCTTTTGCTATCGAAGGAATCACATTGTCCTTGATGCCTGCATGAACAATCGTTGGCACCAATGTTGTATGAATCATGGCATTGGTTTCTTTGGATTGTTCCAACGCACCATATACCAATCCTTTGAAAAGCCACATGTTGCTTAGGGCCATTCTTTTCACGAATGATTCGCCTGGTTTCGTTCTGTTCAGCAATTCACTGATGGAAGGTGTAAGCATGGCTGGCATTTGTTGTGCCCGAATGTTTACAATGGCTTTGTTCAACACATCAATCGCTGTTTCTTTCAGTGGCATCGATGAATGCCCGCCTGGAATTTCCACCGTCAGATCCAGGTTTACATATCCTTTTTCGCTGTTTCCAATCACCGCCACTGGTCTGTTCAAACGTTGGAAATGTTGACGATCGATTTGTCCGCCTTCATCCAATACAAGCTCCGGTTTGATATTGTTTTCTTTGAACCAGTTGCTGAATACTTTAGCTCCTCTCTTACCTGATACCTCTTCATCATGCCCGAAACACAGGTAGATCGTGCGTTCTGGCGTATAGTTCTCTTTCAGCAATTGCTCCACAGTTTCCATGATGGAAATCACAGCCACCTTATCATCCACAGCACCTCTTCCCCAGATGGTATCATTTTTAATCACTCCACCAAACGAGGGTACCTGCCACTTGCTTTCTGCTGCAGCTTCCACAGGAACCACATCCATATGTCCCATGAGTACATACGGCTGCAACGTAGTGTCCTTGCCTTTCCAGGTGTATACATAACTGAACTCATTGAAGTTTTGTCTGGTCAATGTGCGATGAATCGTTGGATAGGTATTCTCCATGAAAGCCCTGAAGCGCAAAAACTCTGAAGTATCGATGGGGAGCGTATCTCCGAATGAAATGGTTTTGATTTGGATCGCCTGACTTAAATGCTCTGCAGCGGTATCATTGGTATAACTTACCACTTCAGCTTTATGTGTTGGAATACTGTTGTTCCCTTTGAATGTATTAAAAAGAAGCACGGCTATCAATACAACGAGTATAGCGAGTATTGATTTGAAGATGAATTTTAGCATAGTATTGTATTTGCTTTTAAGTTCCATAAAGATAATATCTTGCATTTATTATTGATCTGTTCTTTTCTGAAACTATATGAAAATTCAAACTCACATTGCCACACATCTTCGAGATGTTTTTTATGGTGGTAATTGGACATGGTCGAATGTGAGAGCACATGTGGAAGATATCTCCTGGGAACAGGCGAATCAGAAGATTGGAAATCTCAATAACATCGTTGCTTTGATATATCACATTCATTATTATGTGGCTGCCCAATTGAATGTATTGCGTGGGAATGAGTTGAATGCAAGTGACAAATTCAGCTTTCAGCATCCTTCCATAACATCACAACATGATTGGGAAGTTATGCTGGAGCGTATTTTCAAGGATGTGGATGATTTAGCTATCTTGATTGAACAGCTCCCCGATACCAGTTTGGAAGCAGATTTCGCAGATCCAAAATATGGATCTTATTATCGTAATTTGATTGGCATGATAGAGCATACACACTATCATCTTGGACAGATTGTGGTTATCAAAAAACTTTTGGAGAACTTTTGAATGACTTTTAAAAGTGAATGAGCTCTCTTTATTTAATTTCTACCACCCCGTCACTCATTTGTCTGTGCCTTCGGCACAGCCTCATTCGTGCCACCCCTCCTGTTCCAGGAGGGGAAATTTTATACAGATATTTTTCAATTATGCAACATATTAGTTGTAAGTAAAATTGGAATCAGTTTATTTATAAATTTCTCTTCCTGTTCCAGGAGGCGATATTCGTACACAGTTACTTCTTAATTGTACAACATATTATTTTTAAGTAAAAGTGGTATCAGTTTATTTAGAAATTTCCCCTCCTGGAACAGGAGGGGTGGCTCCAGACCGAGCAAAGCGAGTGTCTGGAGCCGGGGTGGTAGAATTCAAGCACGCTAAAATTGAATTCATTATATAATCATGATCTTGAAAAACCCATTTGTTTTCAAATCGTAGAATTGTAATTCCTTGATTATCTATGTAATCAGATTTGATTTTATCTTTGTCTATTCCCGCTTGCCAATAATGGTCTTCCCCATCCAACTCAATTGCCAGTCTTATTTCAGGGCAATAAAAATCAACAATAAATTTCCCAATACTGTACTGCCTTCTAAATTTTAAACCGCCACATTTTCTTTGTTTTAATAAGTTCCAAAGTATGGCTTCTGCAGAGGTACTTTTATTTCTAAGTTTTTTTCTATACGGTTTCAGATTTTTGCTGTTGTATTTGTACATGTCCCAAAAGTAAATATCAGTTGAGATTGTAAAATTGTGTTTTTCTTTTTTTAAACGTTTTTATCACCTCGTCACTCATTCGTCTTGTTTCAGGTTGAAAATCCAGACATGAGCGAAGCGAATCGTCTGGGAGCGGGAATTCAAATTTTTTTTTACTGTTTCATGAAACTGCAGAAAATAAAATTCTGTACTGCACCAGCGGGTGTTATGTGATCCTCCCGTTTGCATTCAATGTTTTTAAAATCGGATTGCTCGAATTTTTCTTTCATGCCATCTTCATCATATTGTTTGATTTCAAGTCCGCTGCATTTGGTTGGTCCATCAACTGAAAATGTACCAATGATCACCATTCCATCTACTGCATGTTTTACGATATCCAGATAGCGATTGATTTTTTTTGTATCCGTTTGGAAATGAAATGCGGCCCGATCATGCCAAAGATCATATGTATGGATGGGGTGAAATTCAAGAATATCTTGAATGATCCAGGTTACTTTATGCGCATCTTTTCCAAGCCTTTTTTTAGCTCTTTCAATGGCGGCAGCTGAAATATCGAGTACAGTAACATTTGTAAACCCTTCTTTCAATAAGTGATCTACTAGCTTGCTGTCGCCTCCACCTATATCAATGATTTGCGCATCTTTGGGTACATTGAACTTATGGATAAACAGCATGGAAACCGTAGGAACTTCTTCCGTCCAGCTTACCTCATTGGGCATTTTGGTTTTATAAATATGTTCCCAGTGTTGTTGGAGATTGATCGTCATGCACCAAATGTCGCAACTTCAGAAACTTTGTGGTGTGACTTATGTTACGAAAGTGAATGACCTACTAGATTTCTATTTATCCATTTTTTATTCAATCGGTTGTCCGAAATGAATGATATTCCCACTGTTGTCCAGGATACTGAACTGACGCATATTCCAGGGTTTGTCTTCCAGTTTTCCATTGGGATGAACAATGTTGAGTGAGAGACATTGCTCGTACAAATCTTCGATGTTATTTACACGCACATAGCATCCGGTGTTCTTTGGAATATTTTCATCATTACAGAGCCACAGGTGTATTTCAATATCATCTCTTTTGCACATGATATAATGTTCCCAATCGCCATTGCTTTCAAATCCAAGATTTCTATAAAAGGTGAGGGTTTCTTCAAGATTCAGAAATGCAAGAATCGGTACTGCGGATAATAACGACATATGTTGTTTTTGTTTTTAGGAATTTAGGCAAAATAACGAATCTAATTATATGTCAAATGTAGAGTCATTTATATAGCTTCTTTAACCACCCCTGCCTACCGGCAGAGAGGCCTCACTCCTTGCCTCTTTGCCTCCTTGCCTAATGCTGTTTTTCAATCAATCATCCTGATATACAGTTCCACCCCTCAATTTCTCGAGCCTGGTATCTCCTGTAACTTGTTACTCGTCACTTGTAACTGGTTTTTCTCAACCACCCCTCACTCGCTTGTGCCTTCGGCACTTCGCTCGGAGCCCCTCCTATCCCAGACGAGTCGCACTTCGTGCGTCTGTCTGGGCAGGAGGGGAAGTCTTTTAAACGAAAAGTGAAGAAAGAAAAACGAAAAAAGAAACAGACAATAGTATGTTTTTTACATCTTGGTTGTTTAAGACAAGTTTGGAAAGCTATTTCATTCTTCACTCTTCTTTCTTCACTTTTCTCTTGTTATAAAACTTCCCCTCCTGCCGAGGATGTGCCGAAGGCACAGACGAGGATAGGAGGGGCTCCGAGCAAGCGCCAAAGGCGCGAGCGAGTGAGGGGTGGTTGAGAAAAACCAGTTACAAGTGACGAGTAACAAGTTACATAAGACACAAGGCACAATCGAGTGAGGGGTGGTTGAGAAAACATACATGTAAAACTTAACTCTGAAGGAATATTATAGTATCAATCAATCATCCTGATATACAATTCCTCCACTTTTTTTCTTGCCCAGGGTGTTTTGCGAAGGAATTTCAGACTCGATTGAATGCTTGGATTGCTGTTGAAACAGTTGATGCGAATATGTTGACCAAGATCCTCCCAGCCTAAATGATCTACCAATGCCTTGAGTATAAATTCCAACGTTTTACCGTGCAGTGGATCGTTCGATGGTTGTTGCATATGCATAATTACAATAAAGATAAACTATAGATCAAATATGGAATTCAGATTGTATATGTGTACCTGATTGGAAGAATCTTGTTTAGTAACCTTGATCATTTTATCGGCCAGAAGTGCTACTGGCATTGGTTTTTGGCTCTTTAGCAATCCCAATCTATTGAGGGCATTCACAATCACAATACTAATCTTCTCTACCGGCCTTAGTTTATCTGCTTGTCGCCACAACACTCCTGGTCTGAAAATATGAATACGATCAAACGATAATTGTTGAACTGCTTTATCCAGTTCTCCTTTCATGCGTGAATAGAAAATTGGACTTTTGTCATTGGCACCATAGGCAGAAACCAATACATAGTTTTTTACGCCTTGTGCACTGGCTGATTTTGCCGCTTCAAATGGGTAGGTGTAATCAATTTTATATTGTGCGGCTTTCGATCCTGCTTGTCGCAACGTAGTTCCCATCGCCGAAAAAAGTACATCGCCTTGTATTTGGTGATGCCATTGTTCTGGTTGGTCAAAATCCACCACATGCATTTCCAATTTTGGATCAGTGATGCCAATATCGCGTCTGGCAAAAACCAGCACTTTTGAAAACGCTGCATCCTGCATCAGTTGTTTCACCACTTCGGAACCCGTTGCTCCTGTTGCGCCCAGTACGATGGCAGTATTGTTTTGCATATGATTATTGATTGATCAATTTAGAAAGCGATTTCGAAATTTTCTTATATCCTTTATCAGATGGATGCAATCCATCATAAGTCATGTTGATTGATTTTTCCGGATACGGGTATTCATCTGTTTCCGGATTGAATGGAACATCGATGAATTTCGGATAGCTATATTTCTTGTAGACGCCGGTGACAGGGTCTTTCAGCCATTTAAAACGAACCAGTTTTTCATGCTCCATCCCCTTTGTATGATACAGATCCAATACTTGTATTTTTTCATATACGGCAATATCAATGATGGCATTGGCAAAGTCCTCCAATAGTTGACCATTCTTTGGTTTATATGATCCAAAGGCATTGTTCTTGTAATTGTTGATATACACAAAATCAACACGCTGCATCGGAGTCATCAAAATGATTTGTGCATCCGGATTCAAACTTTTCAATTTATTGATGATGATACGGAATGCACCATATACGGTGGTAGCTCCTGTGTTGTTTTGATAGTCTGAAAAACTGCCCAATGGTTTACCACCCCACCAATCATTTGTTCCCAGGAAAACAGTGTAGAGATCTGCCTTTTGAATCCCTAGTTTTTCTATTTCACTTGCAATTCGAACGGCCGTCCAACCATTGTAACCTTTATTGGTGAAATGGATATTGGGATATTTATCAGCGATGCGCGACATATATCCTTTTGTAATGCGATTGCCTGTTTCATCTTGGTGATCGTTCAGGTAGGTAATGGAATCACCAATGGCCACCCAACTGATTTCCTTTGGTTTGAAAGAAAAAATGAGCGTTAATACACCAATGAAAAAAAGTATTTTTTTTGTCATAAGATATGTGTTGATGAAGACAAGGTTCCTGTCATGTATAAGGATGCATATCCGCTTATTTCAATCCGCTCACCCAAATTTTTAAGTATGAGTTTGCCCCCACGTGGTGATACCTGCAATGCCACATGATCATTCTTCCCCAATATCTTACTCCAATAAGGAGTGAGTGTAGTATGTGCTGAACCTGTTACCGGATCTTCATCTCCACCTGTCTGCGGACCGAAAAATCTCGATACAAAATCAACTTCATTTCCCTTCGCTGTAACGATTACACCCCTGCATTCTATCTCAGCCACTTTGCGCATATCCGGCTTCATGTTGCGTATTTGATCTTCGTTGTCGAACACCAGCATATAATCTGTTTTACCTCTGTATGCTTCTTTGGGTTGATGGCCGAAGGCTTCCATCATTCCATCCAACATGGGTACTTGTTGATACACATCCACTGGAAAATTCAAGGTCATCAATCCTTCATCATTTCTTCTCACCTTCAACAATCCACTTCTGTGAGAGAAGAATTCAATTTCATTGGATGGATGTCCAAGTATATTAAATACCGCATAGGCAGATGCAATGGTGGCATGACCGCAGAGGTCCACTTCAACGGTGGGTGTAAACCACCTGATATGGTATTGTCCATTCGAAGGAACTATAAATGCTGTTTCAGGTTGGTTGTTTTCCATGGCAATCTGTTGCATGAGACCCTCATCCAGCCAATGTTCCAATGGAATCACTACAGCGGGATTGCCTGCGAAGAGTTTGTCGGTGAATGCGTCGATGTGGTAGAGCGTCATATACGTTGAAAGGGTTGAAGAAGTTTAGGAAGTTGAGAAGGTTTAGCTTTCATGCCGATGGCATGAGAGGTTGTACAATAAGCAAATATAACTCTTTGATCTTGTCTATATTTGACCTGTCATTTTTAACAACACGAATTATACATCTGATCTGCGATGAAAAGGCTAATCTTTATACATGTACTCTTGATCATTCAAGTGCTTTGTTATGCGCAAAAAAATCGAACCATACTGATAACCTATCACAGCAGTACAGGGAAAACAGCGCAATTGGCTGATGCCGTTCAACGGGGTGCTAAAACAGTCAAAGGGGTGGATGTGGTATTGAAACGGATTGAGCAGACAACAAAAGAAGACCTGTTAAAAGCAGATGCTATCATACTTGGAAGTCCGGTGCACAACGCCAATCCTGCATCTGAGGTATTGAAGTTCATAGAAGGATGGCCCTTTGAGGGTTCGCCCATGAAGAACAAGATTGGGGCGGTGTTTGTAACTGCTGGCGGGATTTCATCCGGTGAGGAATTGGTACAGGTGAATTTGTTGCATGCCATGTTGGTATTTGGCATGGTGGTTGTAGGAGGAGATGACTGGACAGCCTCTTTTGGGGCATCGGCCATTACGGATGAAGGGCCATTTAAAAATGGGGTGGATGTTGTTTTTTTAAAGAAGGGAGAGGCTTTGGGGAAGCGGGTAGCAGAGACAATGTTGAGATGGAATAAATAATGAGATTTACGGTTTCCAATCAATGGTAACAATCACTTCATTTTTTCTACCTATGAATTGATATGGAGGATTATAGCCCAGATATCGAAAATGTCCGATAGGTTTGATTCCCTTCTCTTCCAATAATTTATTCAGTTGTTCCGCATATTTCTTAATGGTATTATCATTTGCATATCCGCCAAACTCAATGGCAGCAGCATATTCAGAAGGAGATTGATGAATTTCAACTTTTGCATCATTGGGCTTGGGAAGATTTTTGATATCATATTCTGAAGGCATCACAAAGCTCATGGATGAACCGCTTTCATCGATATCCATGTGCACAGGTGATGTCATGGCAATCTTGGTGGAAGATGCATTGTTTCCGAAAATATATCCTGCTATTTTTCTGAAGCCGCTGCTGGCAAGTTCCCTGTAGGAGGTAGCTGATGATTTGATTGTTGCAAATGTGGCAGTTGGATAGAATCGGATCTCAAAATTCTTTTCTTTTTTTACCAGGTCGTATTTCTGTTTTTCTATGTTGGATGTAGTCATGGCCATAAATGATTGGAATGCAACCAGGGCAAGTATTAGAATAATCAGTGCTTGGATCATATTTTTCATGAAAAGTTCTTGGAATAACAACACCCAACAACTGATCTATGTTCAATTATTTTATCTTTTTTGATCTTTTTCATTTTACAATCTCAATTTTATTGTCCGAATTCCTTTCACCGTATGCCAATTTCATTAAATTGTATCCAACCAACTAATTCCCATGAATATGAAAAGGATTCTTTTAGTATGCTTGTTTTTCATTTCTATCAGTGCGAATGCGCAGAAAATCATTGCTATTAAATGTGGTAAGTTGCTGGACGCGCGTTCAGGAACCATCAAGTCAAAGCAGATCATCTATGTTAAAGGGAATGCAATCCTTTCTGTGGGTGGTGATGTAAAAGCAGACACCTCGATAGATCTGTCTGATGCATTTGTGATGCCTGGAATGATTGATTGTCATACACATGTATTGTTGCAGGGAGACATCACCAGTGAAGATTACAATGTGCAGATATTGAAGGAGTCAGTTCCTTACCGCACCATTCGTGCTGTAAAAAGTTGTTATCAGTCGCTCATGAATGGATTCACCACCATCCGTGATTTGGGTACGGAAGGTGCTGGATATGCTGATGTGGATCTGAAGCGTGCCATTGAAAACGGTGAGATGGCTGGTCCGAGGTTGAATGTTTCAACATTGGCCATCAATACAACAGGGCATTATCCAATCAAATCGTCTGAGTATGCCTGGGAGTTGAAGATGCCCAAAGGTTTGCAGGAAATCACGGGTGCAGATGAGGCGCGAAGGGCGGTGAGGCAGCAGTTGGAGGGAGGCGCAGATTGGATCAAGATTTATGCCGACAGGGGGTATTACCGATTGGAGGATGGCAGTTTCAGGGCTTTGCCCAATTTCACAACCGAGGAAATTACTGCTATTGGTGATGAGACCATTCGAAGCAGAAAAAGGTTGGCAGCACATGCGATGACCCGGGATGGTATTATTGCTTCGATCAATGCAGGTGCTTCCACGATTGAGCATGGCAGTGGAATGGATGAGGAATGTATGAAGTTGATGGCTGCGAAGGGGATATATTGGTGTCCTACCTTGTTTGTAAATGCCTATGTGGCTGAGGGCAGGGCCCAATTGGGAAGTCCCATCAACTTGTATTTCCAGCAGTCGATCGAATCCACTTTTAAGAAGGCCATCGGCATGGGTGTGAAGCTGGCGTATGGCACGGACATCGGTGGGTATGACTGGAAGTTGCCGCAGGCGAAGGATTTTGAGTATTTCGTACAGTGGGGATTGGATCCGGTGAAGGCCATCCAAACGGCCACGATCACAGCGGCAGATTTGTTGGATAAAAAGGGAAAGATTGGAGAGATCATACCGGGTGCGTTTGCTGATATCATTGCTTTGAAAGTAGATCCAACAAAGGATATCAAGGCATTGCAAGATGTGAAGTGGGTAATGAAAGGAGGGAAGGTGTATAAGGATTTCAAATAGAATTGGAGTAATTCAAAAATATCTCTGATTTTTATTTCAATAAAAACATAAAATCCTTATTTTTGCCACCCCAAAAGGGAAATTCCTCAGTAGCTCAGTTGGTTAGAGCATCTGACTGTTAATCAGAGGGTCACTGGTTCAAGTCCAGTCTGAGGAGCCACAAAATCAAGCAGTTATGAATTAAAAACTCATAGCTGCTTTTTTATTTGCATACAATTTGCTTGATAAAAGAATAAATCGAAGCAACTGATTGAATGAATTGAACAACCGATTTTAATAAGCTATCATCATAACAAGGCATATTGTTGTTGATTTTCATTAAAAAACGCAGCTATGACTTTGTAAGAAGTCATAATTGCAAAAAGGGTTAATTTTATATTGTGAAACTTACGAGCGAGGAAATAAAAACCATTGCAGACTATTTTCGGAACACGCCAGTTTTGAAGGCTTTTCTATTTGGTTCATTCTCCAGAGAAGATGCTCTTCTGGATAGTGATGTTGATATATTGGTTGAACTTGATTACTCAAAACATATTGGGCTTGGATTTGTCAAAATGAAACTTGATCTCGAAGAAAGGCTTCATAAAAAAATTGATTTGGTTTCAAGCAATGCAATTTCAAAGCATATTCTCCCTTTTATCAACAATGATAAAAAGCTCATTTATGAAAGGTAAGTTAGGGGCTTTCAAATTGATTAAATCTATTATGCAAGTAGTAATCAACTTCTTTTTGCTATCCATCTTACTTTTTTCTTGTAACAAAGAGGGTACTCCGATATTATCAGTTGATAAACCAAGTGAGCAGAAAACCATTAACTTGACAATTGATGGGAATGATAGAAGTTTTATAATTTATTTACCAACGGGGTATAACAATGCTGGTATAATGCCTTTAATCTTTGCCATTCACGGTGGAAGTGGTACTCCAGAAGGTATGATAAACATAGCCAATTTTAAACCCATCGCAGACAGAGACAAGTTTATATTGGTTTATCCTGCTGGAATTCAAAAAAATTGGAATGATGGACGACCCACAACACCCAATCAATTAGGTATAAATGATGTTAGTTTCTTTAATCAACTCTGTGATTACATGATTACAAATTATTCAGTTGATGGAACTAAAATTTATGCTACTGGAAT
>CANFHO010000055.1 GCA_947447005.1 Chitinophagaceae bacterium | reverse complement strand
TCGGTTCCGAAAAATGGTTATTTGTTGGTTTATGTGAGCAATGAGAGTAACTTTACGGTGTTCTTTGACAATCTTCAGGTAGTTCACAAACCAGGGCCCATCGTAGAGGAGACGCATTATTATCCGTTCGGGTTGACAATGGCAGGGATAAGTTCAAAGGCTGCAGCCAAGCAAGAGAATAGGTTCAAATACAATGGTAAAGAATTACAGTACCAAGAGTTTAATGATGGTAGTGGGTTGAATATGTATGATTATGGGAAGCGAATGCAAGACCCGCAATTGGGAAGGTGGCATGTTACTGATCCAATGTGTGAAATGGGAAGAAGATGGTCTCCTTTTACATATGCTTTCAATAATCCAATTCGTTTCATTGACCCAGATGGAATGTGGTCATTTGATGCAAAAGGAAATGCTTCAACGAGTGATGCGGCAGAAATAATTGCATTTTTAAACTCTCTAAAAGGCGCTGAAAAGGGAAAGAATGATGATGTTGTTAATGTAAATACTAAAAACAAAGAAGTTGTAGTAACGAAAACAAAAGATGATTTTGATTTAGTTAGTGTTGATGGAAGTAAACCTATTAAAGCTGTTAAAGGGGAGACTGAGAAAGATTATAAGAAAAAAGGCTTTTCAACTTTACATCCAGAAGGTGTAGGAATGGATGTAGCCGACTTTGGATTTAGTTTGGTATGGAGTAAAGGAATATGTAATTTGTTGACTTTTATTTTCTCTCGCAACACATCTGATGAAACAGGAAGTCTTTGGAACTATGGAAGCAACAAATCAGATAATAAATGGCAAAACCAATTTGAACAAAGGGGATGGACCCCTGAGCAGGTTACACAAGCAATAAAAGAGGGGGAAAGTTTCCCAGCTACAAATAATATAAATCCTGCAAATGGAGCAACAAGGTTTGTTAATCCAACAACAGGAAGGTCTGTTGTAATTGATAATAAAACTCGTGAAATTATCCATGTTGGCGGAGATGGTTTTAAATATTAAATACCATGGAAAAAGTAATATATGTTCAGTTGTTAGATGAAGGAACTGTTGTTTATAGACCTGTTCTTTCGCTCGAATTATCTCCAACGGTTTACAAATTAGGAGGGGCATTAACTTATGACCCTAAGAATGAAAAATGGGAGTTTTTACCAGGCACAACGGTTCAAGTAGAGGAAAAATATCTTGAAGGGAATAAAGTATTAATAGCATTTAAAAGATTTGATATGGTATAATTTTTTTAGTACTCGACAATACATATGGTTTGGAATTTTGAACAGGATGTATAAATGGCAGGGAGATTTGTTGCAAGCTGATGCAACATTGAATTCTATGCTGGTTGGTTTACACAAAAGATAAGAAGTATAACGCCAAGAAAGGGAATGTTGGCTTTCTAACAACGCCAGATGGGTCATTAAAAAAATATGATCCAAAAACTGATAAAACTAAGATAATAAGTACTTCTGTATTTAGTGTTTTTGAATATTCACTCTATTATCCAATCAGGAAAGATTTAACAACTTCATATATGCCAGCTTCAAATTTTCATTTAAATAATCATTAGAGAGTATCACATACTTATGAAACTCTTTACTACCAGGTGCATGTCCGGAAATTTTCCTAACAATATTTTCATTTAAACCCATCATCATCAATGTTGTGATGGCTGTCCTGCGCATTGTATGTGCAGTTATATGCTGATAAAATTTCCAGGATTCTCCTTTGGAATCTTTAATCTCTATTGCTTTGCCAATCCGGTGTCTGATTTTAGGCAAATAATAATCCCAGCCTGCATTTTTAATCAAAGTCTTTATTCCCAAATTAAAATTAGTGCATGACAATCTGGGTAAAAGATAATTCCCATTTCTGTTTTTATATTTTTTGACAATATCAATTGCGTAATCGGGTAAATTTATTCTGATTTCTGAACCAGTTTTTTGAGTAGCAATTATCAAAATATATTCACTTTGTATAATTTGAAGATTTTTTTGTTTTAAATTCATTAAATCTTGAAATCTCAACCCAACTGTACATCCAAATACAAAAATATCCTTTACCCTTTTTAGTGGCATGGATATATTTGCTTCAAATTCTGCATTAGAAATTAGAAACTGCAACTGTTTTGGAAGTAAAATTGCAGGTGTAAATGATTCTGGTGGGACGCTAAATTTTTTGTGAAATTCGCCAATGGGTAGTGACTTTTCTCTTAATAGATACTGAAAAAACGTTTTTATAACACGAAAAACCCCCGCTGCATAATTATCAAAGCATTTTTTATCCTTGTATAAAAACGCTGAGAAATCATGATAAAAACTACCCCAATAGCGTCGTTCCTTTTGCAAAATCCGTAAGGAAATTTTATGCATTAAAACTATCCGTATTTCTTGATTTTTGATTGATTCGAATTCCTTTAAAAGTTGTAAAACACAATTATATTGTCCAATTGTTCCTTTTCTAATTTTTTTTCCAGTTACTGTTAATCTACGCCCAGAAATTGATGATTGTATAAACTTTTCAAATTCCTTTGTAAACTTCAGTGTACTAGTCATATAATCAAGTTGAATGACTAAAATAAGATACTGTATACCCGTATATCACATAACATTCCCAATAATTTCGAATGAAGTATAGATTTATACAATTGAAGCAGGGAATAACAAGATTTTCTGCCTTTTGCATACAAGCTCGCTTCGCCTGGGATGAAATATTGAGATTTAAATGAGCACTTATGCACTGCATCCTTGTGCCTCATTTCCCACAAATTTCCCTAGCTTCGCAATAGACTATGGGCGTACAACATCATCAGGAGTTCACCTCGTTGGGTGAAGTGAATCAAAGCGTGGACACAGCCAAGAAAAAAGGCTGGAGAAGGGCTTTTGCTTTTTTTGGTCCTGCGTATCTAGTCAGCGTTGGCTATATGGACCCCGGGAATTGGGCTACCGACCTCGCCGGCGGCAGCAAGTTCGGATATGCACTGATCTGGGTACTGCTGATGAGCAACCTCATGGCATTGCTGCTCCAAAGCCTGTCTGCCAGATTGGGAATCGTTCGTGGCAGAGATCTTGCACAGGCAAACCGCGAGACCTACCCCATGTCTGTCAACGTTGCATTTTATCTGCTGGCAGAAATTGCGATTGCTGCAACTGATTTGGCAGAAATTCTGGGAATGGCCATCGGCATTCAATTGCTCACAGGTTTGCCTTTGATCTGGGGCGTTGCCATTACCGTGTTGGATACATTTGTTTTTCTCTTCTTACAGAAATTCGGCATCCGAAAAATGGAAGCCTTCATCGTGAGTATGGTGGCCATCATCGGTTTCAGCTTCCTGGCAGAAATCATCATGGCGAAACCAGACACGACTGAAGTGTTGAAAGGCTTCTACCCTTCCATCCCCAGCCATGAAGCCCTATACATCGCTATTGGTATCATCGGCGCCACCGTGATGCCTCATAATCTTTATCTCCACTCGGCCCTGGTGCAAACCAGAAAAGCAAAACGGGATGATGAGGGTATCAAACGGATGCTGCGACTGAATTTCTTCGACAGTGCCATTGCATTGAACCTCGCTTTTTTTGTCAATGCATTTATTCTCATTCTCGCCGCTTCTGTTTTTTATTCCGCCGGACATACCGAAGTGGCTGCCATACATGAAGCACATAAATTGCTGGAACCCATGCTTGGCTCTAAATGGGCACCTGCGCTGTTTGCCATTGCATTGATTGCATCGGGACAAAGCTCCACCGTAACAGGTACGTTGGCCGGACAAATTGTAATGGAAGGATATTTACACCTGCGTATCAATCCTATCGCAAGAAGATTACTGACACGATTGATTGCCATTGTACCAGCTGTACTTGTAATACTAATCAATGGTGAAGAAAACATCGATAGCTTGTTGGTGTTGAGTCAGGTTGTATTAAGCCTGCAACTTGGATTTGCCATCATACCCCTTATCCATTTCACCAGCGATAAACAAACGATGGGGAAATTCGCCATCAAACCCATCACTATTTTTCTTGCTTCATTGATTGCTGCTGTGCTTGTATATCTCAATCTGAGAATGGTATTTGAACAGGCGTATGAATTTTTTCAAACCTCCGACTCACTCTTTTGGAAATCAATCATCGTTATAGGTTGCATAGGCTTTATTGTTTTACTGGCCATCGCAACTGCATATCCATTGATCAGCAAGGCACGAAAAGAAAGCGGCAAGCTTCATCCGGAAGCCATCAAACTTCACAACATCGCCATTCCTCAATATGCCACCATCGCTGTTGCATTGGACTTCAGCGAGAATGATTATAAGTTGATTGCGCATGCATTGGGACAAGGTTCACCAGACAGCCATTATATCTTGATCCATGTTGTTGAAAGTCCCGCCACACGTATCATTGGCCATGAAACCGATGATCTGGAAACAAGAAAAGATAAGGAACGCATGGCTGGATATGTTTCAGAATTGAAAGAGCAAGGATACCACACGTCAGGACTGCTCGGCTTTGATGGAAGGGTCAAAGAGATTGTGCGACTGGTCACAGAAAACCAGGCATCAATTCTTGTCATTGGCGCCCATGGACACTCCGGCATTAAAGATGTAGTGTATGGTGAAACAGTTGAAGCAGTTCGTCATGAATTGAAAATTCCTGTATTGGTCATCAATATCTGAAACGCTTAATTTTTATTACATTCGGGAATGAGATTTTTCTTCCTGCTATTCTTGACAGTTTGTTTTACTTCCGCATCTGCACAAACGGTAATCAAAAGCGAGTTCATCTACGACACTGCTGCTTTCCCTCAGTGCCATGCGTCTACCATTGTTGAAACTCCCAAAGGATTGATTGCTGCCTGGTTTGGTGGCACAAGGGAAGGATATAACGACGTTAACATCTACACGAGTACATGTAGACATGGAAAATGGTCGGCTCCACAGATGGCTGCGGATGGCTATATCAATGATTCCACACGCTATGCATGTTATAACCCTGTATTGTTTCTTGCGCCCAATAAAGAACTCTTGTTGTTCTATAAGATCGGTCCGTATGTACAGGGATGGACTGGTTGGATGAAGCGATCCAATGATTATGGGAAAACATGGGGCAAGCCGGAAGCCTTGCCAGATGGTATCTTGGGGCCCATACGTAACCAACCTTATCTCGCAGATGGTTTGTTGATTTGTCCTTCGAGCACAGAGAAAGGTGGATGGAAAGTACATTTTGAATTCACGACAGACAATGGTAAAACATGGAGCAAGGGACCAGATCTTTGTGATGGAAAATCGTTGAGTGGAATTCAACCTGCCATTTTACGACATTCAGCCAATACGTTACAAGCAGTATGCAGAAGTCAGAATGGCACCATCAATGAAACCTGGAGCTATGATAATGGAAGAACATGGAGTGATTTGAAATCAACCTCGATGCCCAACAACAACTCCGGCATTGATGCCATTACATTGAAAGACGGAAGGCATTTGCTGGTGTACAACAATGTAAAACCTCCCAAAGATGAGAAAGAAGGTTGGGGTGCACGATCACCGCTCAATGTGGCTATTTCGAATGATGGGAAAAAATGGGAAGACATCGCAATTTTGGAAAATGAAAAAGGAGCAGAATTTTCTTATCCATTCGTGATACAAACTTCAGACGATAAAATTCATATCACCTATACTTGGAAGCGAAGAAAGATCAAGCATGTAGTGATGGATCCTGGTTATTTTAAGGCACCAGCCGACCACTGAAGTGCAACCAATGATTTGAAGAATTTGGTTTTGAGTTCCACGAGTTTTTGTTCTGTTTCAAGAAGTTTATTTTCGCGGGAATTCACTAAAAACAGGCTGCTTTCACCGATCTCGAATTTGGATTGTTCCGCCTGAAGAAGTGCCTTTTGATTCATTACATTCTTTTGAAACAACAGCGATTGATTTTTCAGCGCATGTATTTCTGCAAAATAGGAACGAACTTTATTGCTGATCATCCACTTGGTGTCCTGCATCTCATATGCATTGTCCTTTATCTTCAACAATGCCTTGCTGTATTCCCCTCTAGCTTCGCGCAAGAACAACGGCATACCAATTTGAAATCCGTATTTATAATTGTTTTGGAAGAGCGGTTGTTTGAACATACCAGAGCTTGCATAGCCTTTGCTGAGAAAATTATAGTTCACATCAAAGGTGGGCAAAAGGCTTTGCATTTTTAATTTTTTCTCCAACACCAATGCATCTTGTTTTATGTTGAATACATTCAGCTTTGGATGTGCTTTCATTGCAGTGGCGAGTGTTATATCCAATGAAGGCAGCGGATACTGATTAATATCTACTTTATTCCAGGATGAATCAGGAACAACAGCTTCATCGAGTTCGTAAGGTTGTTGATCATCCTTCCACAGGAAATTACTCAATTCAAATCGTTGCTTTTGAAAATCAAGCCAGGCCTGCGATTGAGCCGCTTCCATAAACTGCAATTGTGAAAGTGCTTCTGTGGTATCGATGGCAGCCCTCTCACCATGAATGAAAGCATTTTTCACCAATTGAAAACGTTCCTGATTTATTTTCAGTGTGTTCGAAAGTATCTGTAATTTTTGAAAACTGCTTACCCAAGTCCAGTATGATTCAGCAGCCTCATACAGTAAATTGTTGTAGGTCAACAATTGATCTTGGGAAGTCATTTTCACCAAAAGCTTTGCTTGAAGAACAGCATTGCGACGTTTATCCATCAAGGCCCCTTTCAGTAAAGGCACCGATACTCCCAGATAACTACTTTTACCAAAGGTGGTAATGGGTTCCAGTCGTTCGCCAAGGTTGTTTTCAAATCCTGCTTTTACATCTATACCATACCAAGTTGGAATTTTCAATTCAGGGTTGGCGTATGAATAATAGTTTTTCCCATCAAATGTCTTCTGTTCATTTCTGACATAAAATGCAGGGTCGAATGATCCACGGGCTGATTGCAGATTGGCATCCGCCATATCAACAGAAAGTTTTGCCTGTTGGGCGATTGGATGATACGCTCTGGTTATATCCAATAGCTGTTCCAGACTCAGTGTCTTGTTTTGTCCGGATAATTGAACACTTGAAAAGAGAAATACAAAGAATATGGGTAGCCTGTTCAACATGTTACTTGCTTTTCTTTTCTTGTTTGGTTGTTAGATAAAAATCCGGAGGGAAGCCATTGATCTGGCGCCATAGTTCATACCATACAGGTACATTCTTGAGCAGTGCAAACCCTTGAACACCTGCACCCATCTTGAGTTCCTTTGGCCATTTTTTTACATCAACAGCAGGTATCACCAATATTCTGAATTTACCATTTTCACTCACATTGGTTTCGATGGTAGATATCACACCAGAAAATGTTCCATAGCTGGAATTGGGCCAACCTGAAAACACCACTGCAGGGAATCCATCAAATGTCAATCGTACATCCTGTCCATTTTGAAGAAGCATCAGATCCATGGGCTCTATGAAAAGTTCTACAGCATGATCAATCTTATTGGGAACAATCTCAACCACCATATCACCTTCTTTCACCATTTCATTGATACCAGCTTTTTTGGCTTTAACAATCTGACCATTTTGTGGAGCAATGATCCAACGTTGTTTTCCCCTGATATGATAGTTTGCCAATTGGTTCATATTCTTAGACACTTCTGCCTGTGTTGCAGAAACTTCACTGTTGGCTGAAGCAATCTCACCGCGTGCTTTGAAAATCTTATCTGCTGCCTCTTGTTGAATGGAAGATTTTTCGATATTGGCAATCAGTAGATCCTGTTTTGTATTTTGGAATTTTTGTTGTTTCTCAGTTGATGTTGCCAATGATTTATTAAATACAGCGGTTCTCTTCTCTAGTTCAACCAAAGAAATCACACCCGTCTTATACATGCTTTGAGCACGATCATATTGTTGCTTTGCAATTTTCAAATCCATGTCGGCCGCAACCCACTCGGCACTGTCTGATATCAATTTTCGTCTGGTCTGTTCAATTTTATTTTGAAGAGATTGAATTTTAAGATCACGTCCGTTTTCGATTGCATTCACTTGACTTTCAGTGGCGCTGATCTTGCTTTGGTAGAATTCAATTTTTTGTTCTTTGGCATTTAGTTGTTCTTCCGTACGCTCCAACAATTGCGGGTCGAGATAATCATCTTTTGTATCTGCCAGTTCTACGATGGTATCCCCTTTTTCAACATAATCTCCTTCCTTGACATGCCATTTGATAATTCTACCGGGAATGATGGAGTTGATCTGTTGCGGACGTTGTTCTTGAAATTGCGTGGTAACCCTTCCTGTTGATCGTACATTTTGTGTCCAGGGTAAAAGAAAAATAATAACGGTTATAATGAGGGTGCCGTAAAACCAATATTTGATGCGACTCACTTTGTTTGCACCATAGATCTTATCCATGGATTCAACCTGATATCCTTGATCATCTGCAATATTTTCTGAGATCTGTTTCATGTATTATATTTTAAGATCAGATGATTGTGCCATTGTTAAGTTTGATTACCTGATTGGATTGATCAATAAATTCCTGATACCCTGTAACAACAACTATTGTGGTGTTTTGAAGAGTCGTCAGGTATTCGGCAATTTGTTTGCTGTGATCTCCACCTGCCATCTCAAAAGGTTCATCGAGCAAAAGCAAGAATGGTTTGTTTATGAATGCTCTAACCAGTAATATTTTTTTAGCGATGATGCTGCTCAATCCTTTTCCAGTGGGCTTGAGAACCGTATCCAATCCATGAGGCAGTTGATCGAGGTATGATTTCAATCCAACGATTTCAATCAATTGAATCAGTTCCTCTGGATCTGCCAATTCTTTCCCAAGTAATATATTCTCCAACAAGGTTCCATGAAAAATATCTTGTTCATGATAAAAGACACCAAGGTTTTTTCTATAGGAATTGACATTGTAGTTCCCAATGGGAAGCTGATCAACCAACAATGCACCAGAGCTCAGTTTGATGGCACCAGTCAATATTTCCATGAGAAGTGATTTCCCTGCACCAGCCTCACCTGTGATGCTTATTTTTTCTCCAGCATTGATTTTAAAGTTGATGTTGTTCAGGATCAGGCTTGAAGAATCAAATCCAAAACCCAGCTGTTGCGCTTCTAATTCAACTCCCGTTTTCTTCTGTTGCATCACCATCGATCCTGATTCTTCCAATGGCTTCTCAACAACTTTTCCAAGTTTCTCAAGACTGGTTAACACATCATACACTTTATCCAAACTCAAAATCATTTTTTCAACGGCAGACAGTACCATCAATATGACAATCTCAGCAGCAATGAATTGTCCTATGTTCAATTTCTGATCCATCAACAACAATGCGCCAACAACCAACATAGCAGCAGTGATGCACAATTTAAACACTACCAAACTCCAATATTGAATTTTCAATACGTTGAAATGATCGGTTCTGGATTTCAGGTAACCAGATAAAAAACGATCTACTTTCTTTAAATGAAGGTTATGGTGACCAAAGATCTTAAAGCTTTTGAAAGAACGCGCCAGTTCTTCAATCCAGCCTGCCACTTCATATTTATAATCACTTTCTTTAATGGATGCATCCAGTCCTTTTTGTGCGGTGAAATAAAAGACCACCCATAAAATCAAGATGAGAAAAATTCCGAGTCCGATGAAAACAGTGTTGTACAATGAAAGTAAAATAATGCCGAAAACAATTTGAATGATGGCCAATGGGATATCCAGCAATAATTTAGAAATACCTTTTTGGAGATTCGTGGTATCAAAAAATCTGTTCACCAATTCCGGAAGATGGTATGGCTCTGTAGGAACCAATTGCATCTTGGGGATTTTGTAGGTGAATTCCAATGCATAGCGAGAGAAAATACGCTGTTGGATACGTTCAACCATTTTCATTTGGTTGATTTGAACGATGCCTGCAAGCAGAACTCCCAACACCACAAAAATGATTAGAACCCACATGGATGTAGGGAGTATTTTTCTTCCTGCGGCAAATTGAGCAAAGTTGATAATGGCCTGAATACCAAGCGGTAATGAAAGCTGAATCAATCCACTTATAATGGCATAAAAATATATGGCGGAAACTTCATTTTTTTCAATGCGTATCAAGGCAAACAGCCTTTTTACTGACCCCAATATCATGACCCGTTTTGTATTTTCTGCCATAGTTCATTGTTAAAGAAAACAAAGGATGAATCTCATCAGACGTTAAACAAAAATTTTAGTTGATGGTTCATCGAACAGGCACAAAACTATCCCTGAGTAGCGCCAGTATTCATCATGAAATTGTAAAAAAGCAGATTGTTTCCTGAAATCGTAAATGAATGGGGAAACGGAGAAACGGGGCTTGCCCACCTTCGGTGGGTAAACCTGCCGAAGGCAGGAAACGGAGAAGCGGGCCTGCTGGCAGGCAAGTTTCAATCCGACTAAAGTCGGCTGAAATCATTCGACATACATCAATAAAAATTTGTATTCAGCCCCGAAGGGGCTTGAAATTGTTGCCGTTGCCTTTAGGCAACGGAAGAGAATAAATTCAATGCTTAAAATTTCAGATTAATCAAAATGTTGCCCCTAGGCAACGGAAGAGAATAAATTCAATGCTTAAAATTTCAGATTAATCAAAATGTTGCCCCTAGGCAACGGAACATAGTCAAGATGGAAGCTGTAAAATTCCATTACATTGATTACATCAATAAAAAAGCCGGCTTCAGCCGGCTCATTATACTTTTCTTATCCTTTCTTTACCACCAACATCCTTTCTCCTCTTCGTTCGTGAGAGGCAAAGGTTTTTCTGGATTGATGTGATTGCGGACGCGACATAGTTCTTTGCGGCATTGGCTTTGAAGTTTCAACAGATGCTCCATTGCCCATCACAAAAGGATGCTCGTTTACCACAGGAACTGATTTGCCAATCAATCGCTGGATATCGCGCAAATATGCTTTTTCTTCATGATCACAGAATGAAAAGGCTACACCACTAGCACCAGCGCGACCAGTACGACCAATGCGGTGTACATAGGTTTCAGGCACATTGGGCAATTCGTAGTTGATTACATGCGTAAGGTTGTCTACATCAATTCCTCTCGCTGCAATATCAGTAGCAACCAAAACTCGCGTGGCACCAGATTTGAAATTACTCAATGCTCGTTGACGTGCGTTTTGCGATTTATTACCATGGATGGCTTCTGCACCAATACCAAATTTATGCAGGTCCTTTACCACCTTATCTGAACCATGTTTGGTTCTGGCAAACACCAGTACACGCTCAATGGATTTATCTTTCAACAAATGAACCAATAAATTTTTCTTGTCTTGTTTGTCAACAAAATAAATAGATTGCTCAATGGTGTTGGCGGTGGATGACACCGGTGTTACTTCTACCTTGGTGGGTTTGTATAAAATACTTTGTGCCAATGCAGCAATTTCTGTTGGCATGGTGGCAGAGAAAAACAAAGTCTGACGTTTCGTTGGAAGCTTGGCGATGACTTTCTTTACATCATGTATGAAACCCATGTCCAGCATCCTGTCGGCTTCATCCAACACAAAAATGCTTACCTGAGAAAGACTGACAAACCCTTGTTGCATTAGATCCAGTAACCTGCCTGGAGTGGCGATGAGTATGTCTGTACCTTGACGCAATGCGGATGTTTGTGGGTGTTGCGAAACACCACCGAAAATCACCAAGTGTTTTAATCCCAGGTTTCTTCCATATGCTGAAATGCTTTCGTCGATTTGAATAGCCAATTCGCGTGTTGGTGTAAGGATCAATGCCTTGATGGCGTTTGAATGATTGCGTCCTTGACGCGCTAAATACAATTGTTGCAAGATGGGAATCGAAAATGCAGCTGTCTTTCCGGTTCCTGTTTGTGCGCAACCCAATAAATCTTTTCCTAATAAGGCAACAGGGATGGATTGTTCTTGAATGGGTGTAGGTGTTGTGTACCCTTCCGTTTCGAGCGATTTAAGGATCGGCTCAATGATCTCTAATTCTTTAAATAACAAAATGATTGATTTAAAATGTGGCCACCTGATCCTGTCAAGTGGTATATAACCTGCCCAAAAAATACCTGATGAACTTTGACACGTAAGAATAACAGGGCTGTCGAGAGACTATATGAATGGTGCAAAGATAGTGAAAATAGTGGAATAGTGGAAGAGTGGAATGGTGGAAGAGTGGAAGAGTGGAATAGTGGAATGGTGGAAGAGTGGAAGAGTGGAATGGTGGAGAAGTGGAAGAGTGGAAGAGTGGAATGGTGGAAAAGTGGAATGGTTGAGAAGTGGAAGAGTGGAATGGTTGAGAAGTGGAAGAGTGGATGAGTGAATTTGCACAATTTCCACTTTTCCACTTTTCCACTTTTCCACTCTTCCACTCTTCCACTTCTCCACTATTCCACTATTCTAAAAACCCTGACCCAATCCACTTCAAACCTGGATGGGAATGCAGTTTGCGATGGGTCTCCGCCGTTGTCGCCGCCAATGGCAACATTCAATAACATGTAGTGCGGTTGTTTGAATGGATTGAATCCAGAACCATCTTTGTTGTCTAATAAGTTGAGATCGACTGAATTCAGCAATTGATCATCGAGATACAAAGCAATGTGTTTTTCATCCCAATCCATTCGCCACACATGAAAGATCCTTGCCCATGATTCGCCACCCAGGGAGTCTGTATTGAACCTGTTACTGAACCATTCAGCCTTCCCATCTTTTCCCAAACATGCAATGTTGGCCAGCAACATGTTTCGATAATATTCCATGATGTCTATTTCGCCATTTCCAGGCCATGGCTTGCCAATACCCAATGTCCACCAAGCCGGCCAGATGCCTGCGTTGATATCAATACGAGCACGCATTTCAAATCGACCGAATTGCCATTGCTGTTTATTGCGACTGATTATACATGCAGATGTATAGTCTGCTTGTTTACGATTGCGTTTCCAGTTTGCACTACCTTCTTCATAGAAAGGATTGTCTTTCTTTTCCCGCTTCGCTTCAATAATCAACAAACCATTTTTACAATAGGCATTTTCAGGTTGATACCATTGCAATTCATGATTTCGCACAAACCCTTTTTCGTGACTCCAATTGGCCGTATCAGGCATACCATCCTTGTTAAACTCATCTGCCCATACAAGCTTATAGTTGTCTTGCGCAAAACTATGTTCCGCGAGGCTTAGCAACAATATAAAAACAGATATAAGTTTCATGTATGTTGTTTCAAGTTTAACGTTTCGAATTTTCTCCTTGCCTCTTTGCCTCCTTGCCTTTTATCTTGTTACTCGTAACTAGTCACTTTATCTCCGGAAGTTGCACTGCAATCAACGATCCTTTCGGCTTGGAAATCAATTTTGCGGCCTCTTTGATATCATTCACAGTGAGTTGATTGAAATATTTTTCTGCGTGTACAACTCTTTCCGGAGTTAACTCTCCATCACTTATATTTTGCAACACAGACAACCAATATTCATTCGTCTTCACTTCCACTTTGTATTTTTCAATCCATGCTTTTTTCACTTTGTCGACATATGATTGATCAATGCCCTTTACAGCCAAGTCTTTTAATTCGTGTTTATATGCAGCAATCAAGGTATCCACTTTGGCAGGACCGCAAGGAAGTTGCAATACCAACTGATACATCCCATATGGATATTTGGTAACACTTGCATTGGTTCCTCCACCATAAATACCTTGAATCTTTTCACGCATTTCTTCTGTGATGATGATATTCAATGCATCACTCAATGCGGTCATTTTTTGACTCAGTACTTCACTATAAGGAGCTTCGCCATGAATCATGCCAATGATCAAACTTTTATCTTCTTTGCCTCGTCTGAATTGAAATTGATTGTCACCTGCAAACGGACGAAGTTTATTGTCAACAAATGCTGCCTTTGTTTTTGCAGGAAGTCCTGCGACATATTTCTCTAGTAACGCGATGATTTCCTTTTCATCAAAACTTCCCACGATGCTGATATGCATACCACCTATATCGCTCAGTCTTTCCTTATAAATGGCTACAGCCCTTTTCAGGTCAATCTTTTCGTAGTTTTCTACTTTGGGAATCGCCGTTGGAGCGAGGGGATTGTTGCTGTAGAGAACTTTGTATAAGGTGTCCAGGAATGCATATTGCGGATTGGCGCCTAACATGGCAACCTGCGACTTTCCTCTTTGAATAACAGATTTGAAGAGCGTACTATCTGTTCTTGGTTCTGTTACATACAGATCCAACAGTTGGAACAAGGTTTCAATATCTTTCTTGCTACTGCTTCCGGAGAAACCGGCTGAGAGGTTGGATATGTTGGGACTCATGGAGACTACTTTTCCTGCAAGCGCTTTTCTGAGATCCACTGGACTGAAAGCGCCTACGCCCATGCTCATTACAAGCTGTGCTGCATTTTCTGCACTGAATTTATCCTTCAAGGCATAGCCACTCAATCCGCCCCATTTAGAAGCAGAGAAAAGAATCTGATCATTTTTGAAATCGGTTTTTTTCAGACTCACTTTCACACCATTGCTCAAAACAATTTCAGTTGTGCCGAGTATTGCATTGGATTGTTTGCTGATTACTTTTCCTGCGGGAATTTCTTTTGTAAGCAGGTTGGTTGCAACAGCTTTTTCTTCGTATGGCTTGATGTTTTTATCATTCGACTTTGCATCGAGCAATGCAATGATCTGTTGTGTTGATGGGAGTTTTGTCTTTGCATCCTGTTCTAATCCCGTTACGAAGGTGAATCTATTGGTTTCAGATTTGAACAGATCAGAAACAGCATTCACTTCAGCCAACGTGATTTGTGGAAGAATATTCTTCACCATGTTGTATTCTACATCTATGCCTGGTATGCTTTCTTCGTCGGTAAAATTTCGGATGTATTCATCGGCATAAGAACCTGATTCATTTTTATCACGGTTGTTCCATGCTCGCTCATATGAACTCAATATATTCTTCTTAGTGCGTTCCAGTTCTGCAGCAGTAAAGCCATAACGTTTCACCCTTTCCACCTCTTCCAATGCAGCGTCCATACCTCTCTTCACATTGTTTGTTCCGGTTGAACCAACAATACTGAAAGCCTCGTAAAATTTTGCGTAGCCATCAAAGCCGATATCCGCCACCATGAAGGGAGGATTTTCTTTTTGGGTCAATTCACGAAAGCGGCTGGTCATCATGCCGGTGTACAATTGCTTCACCAGATCTTTGTGATAACCTTCTTGTGTGTTTTCTGGCTTGGATGGTTTTGCAGAATAGTTGATACTGAATTCATATCCGGTTGCCTCCTTGTCGGTTACCACCATGGCATTGTTGGAAGTGTATGGCGGAACTTCTGCATATACTCTCGGACGTGCATTGGCCGGTGATGTGAGCCCTTCAAAATGTTTTTTGATCATGGCCATCGCCTGATCCTTTTTGATATCACCCACCACAATCACAGCCATGAGTTCTGGTCTGTACCAATCGTGATAGAACTTCCTGATCAATTCAGGATTGAATGTTTTGATGATGCTATCCACACCGATGGGAATTCTGTTGGCATACTTCGAACCTTTGAACAATTCTGGATACGCTTTTTTGAACATGCGTTCTTCGCCACTTTTCCCCAATCGGCTTTCTTCCAGAATGATGGCACGCTCGCCGTTGATGTCTTCATCCAGGTAAGAAACCTGATGGGCCCAATCTTCCAGAATCTGAAATCCTTTTTCAAGATTGTTTGGTTGATCTGTTGGAATGGGAAGAATGTACACGGTTTCATCGAAACCTGTGTAGGCATTGAGGTCGTTACCAAATTCAACACCAATGCTTTGCAAGTAGGAAACAATATCGTTTTTCTTGAAATTTTTTGTGCCATTGAAAGCCATGTGTTCAGCCATGTGAGCCAATCCTTGCTGGTTGTCGTCTTCCATGATGGAACCCACTTTCACTACCAAACGCAACTCTACTTTCTTTTCTGGCTTGTTGTTTTCACGAATGTAATAGGTGAGACCGTTTGGCAATTTTCCTTTGGTCAGTTTTGGATCTGTGCCCAAGGGTTGTGCAGTTAGGATGTGTGCAAACAATACACAGAAGAGTGATAAGAACGTGATTCTCATAATGGATGTTTTATATTTTTTCTGCTAAATAAAATTTTTCATTTATATATTTAAAAACGACTCCCCTCCTGGCCAGGTTGAAAATCCGGACATGAGCGAAGCGAATCGTCTGGGAGGGGAGTCATTTATTCCTAGCACAGTACATTTTATATATTCAAATATACGAGCGAAATAATGTTATCATGATCCAGTTTGATAAACGGCAGTCAAGCGATGTATATTCCGGATCATTATGGTATCAACCACTCAGCGGTTTTCAATTGGCCATTTTCATAAGTGAAACGGGCCCTGCGATTTCCTTCGTGATGAACAAAAAACCATTCCATCCAGTTTGTTTGTGTTTCAATGACAGTGAAATGATCAAAGCCCTTTTCAGTCTCTTCAATGGTATACTCAAATGTTGCCAATTGGTTATCCAGCCCTGTGGCAGGCTTATCAATGATGGTGGATGGAGGCAGGGATTGTAAGTAGGATCTGCGACTATGATGACCTGTTTTTTCCCAATGTTCTGTGGCAAGTTCATCTTTATGATGGATGACTGTAGGACCAGACAATCGAATTTGAGTACTGATGTTTTGGTCATAAAACAACCAGCTCAGTTGGCTATTTTCAATGATATCCTGCAATTTTAGGCTCCTGTATTCTGTATGAAAATAAACTGCTTTCCTATCGATATCTGCCCTGCGCAACACTACGGTTCTCATATGTGCCCTGCCTTCTACAGCTGTTGCAATGACAGGTTGATGCATGGCAATTTTTCTGTTCGATGCAGCTTCAAAAATGATTTGCCAGCAAAATGCTTCAATTCCAGTAAGGTCATCCATACTGGTCATGTTTAACATTGTTTCAGGCTGCATGTATATTTTCATATCATCATTTAATGTTACAAAGATATCAGGATATTCTGCATTTCATTTATCTGGTTTTGAAACAACATAAATCCATTGGTTATGTGAATTAATCATACTTCATCTTATCTGCATGAAACTTTAAAAGCAATATATTTTCAATTAACTTCAAGAAACAAACCATTGCCATGATACGCTTGAATTTCATTTTTGTCTTTTTGCTCTCTCTTTCATGTGTTTGCTTTTCGCAAAACAAAACAATACTTCAAGCGAAGGGATTGCTATCAAATGTTGAAGTGATTCGCGACAATTGGGGCGTGAACCATATTTATGCGAACAATCAACATGACCTGTTTTTTACACAAGGCTATTGTGCTGCTAAGGACAGGCTTTTTCAATTTGAAATCTGGAGACGACAAGCCACAGGAACTGTTGCAGAAATCATGGGGGCAAATGAATTGAAGCGTGATATCGGCACTCGTTTGTTCAAATTCAGGGGTGATATGCAAAAGGAATTGGCACATTACCATCCACAGGGTGCATCCATCATCCAAGCGTATGTAGATGGTGTAAATGCATATGTTTTGGAAACCCGTAAGGATGCCAGTCTGCTGCCTGTTGAATTCAGATTACTGAAAATCACTCCTCAATTATGGACTCCAGAGGTTGTCATTTCCAGGCATCAGGGATTGTTGGGTAACATGCCAGACGAACTTCAATATGCCAGGGCCATAGCAAGGGTGGGTGCAGAAAAAGTAAAACAACTCAAGTGGTTTCATCCAAAAGACCCCAATCTCGAACTTGATTCAGCTATTGATACGAGCTCACTTCAACATGATATTCTTGGCTTATACAATGCCTATCGAAAAGAACTTGTATTTGATCAACTATTGAGCAAGACCGACGAAGATCAGGATGCGGTATACTATAGGAAAGAAATTCCGACATTGCCATTTGAAACGTTCAAAGAACCAGAACCACAGGGAAGCAATAACTGGATTGTGAGCGGTAAAAGATCTACAAGTGGCTACCCTATGTTGGCCAATGATCCACATAGAAAAATTGCAGTGCCTTCTCTTCGCTATATTGTTCACCTTGTAGCACCAGGATGGAATGTAATTGGTGGCGGAGAGCCTGAAATTCCAGGTGTTTCAATTGGCCACAATGAATATGGCACCTGGGGACTGACGATTTTTGAAACAGATGGAGAAGATCTGTACTCCTATGATCTGGATCCAACAGACCTCACACGATACAAGTATAAAGGCGTGTGGGTAAAAATGAAAGAAATCCATGAAACCATTAAAATAAAAGGCGCCCAGGATCAAGAGGCCCTGCTTCGTTATACCATTCATGGCCCAGTTACTTACATTGACACCATGCACAAAAAAGCATATGCCGTGAGATGTGCCTGGCTTGAACCTGGAGGTGCCCCTTATTTATCATCGTTGAGAATTGATCAGGCAACCAATTGGGATGATTTCAGAAATGCGTGCAGCTATGGCAATATTCCAGGTGAAAATATGATCTGGGCAGATCGAAAAGGAAACATCGGATGGCAAGCGGTTGGCATCATCCCTGTCAGAAAAAATTTCAGCGGACTCGTTCCTGTGCCAGGGGATGGCAGATTTGAATGGGATGGATTTTTACCCATCAAAGAAAGACCTCATCTTCTCAATCCATCAAATGGTTTTTTCTCTACGGCAAATCAACATGTAACACCATCTGATTATACACGATGGGATGCAATTGGATATACCTGGGCAGACCCATATCGAGGAAATAGAATCAATGAAGTGTTGGCATCAGATAATAAGATGAGTGCAGACAAAATGAAATTGTTGCAGAACGACTATACATCACTTCCAGCTAGAACCCTCGTGCCCATTTTATTGACCTTGAATTTCAATGACAGCATCATACAAAGAGCTAAAAACAGCTTATCGGGTTGGAATCATTCTCTACAGAAAAACAGCATTGCTGCAAGTATCTATGTGATGTGGGAAAGACAGATTATGTTGAATGCCATCAAACAGTTTGTTCCTGATCAAATAAAATCATTCATCACGCTGCAGACTTATACCGTATTGGATTGGATGCAACACCCTGAAAAAATCTTCAAACAAAATCCAACGGTTCAACGCGATGCATTTCTTCGTGATGCTTTCGAGCAGGCAGTTTTGAACATACAATTGAAATTGGGCAAAGACATGAACAGCTGGCAATATGGGCAAGATAAATTCAAACATGTTTTGTTGGAACACCCTCTTTCTACAGGCGTAAAAGATGCAATGAAAACCAAGCTCAATGTAGGTCCTGCACCAAGAGGAGGAAATGGCAGCACACCGGGGTCTACCGGGGGTGCCGATAATCAGGTAAGCGGCGCGAGTTTCAGGATGATCGTAGATACGGAGGATTGGGATAAAACATGGATGATCAATACTCCCGGACAATCAGGTGATCCTGGCAGTCGCTTTTATAGAAACCTATTCCCTCTATGGGCAAACGACGAATATTTTCCAGCTTATTATTCAAAAGATAAGATCTTAAAAGTTGCTGCTGAAAGGGTTGTACTAACAAAAAAATAGCCATTAAACGATCGTGGTTTCACCCTAAAATCAATTTTTTTCAAAATTTATTTGATTACTTAACACTGTTAACTAATTTTGCGGCGCAAACAACGCTACATGACAACAACCCTTAACAGGTCTGCCAAGAAGGAAAAGGAGAAACCGGATATCAAACGGATGATCCTGGAAGCTTCGATGAAACTCTTTACAGAAGAGGGTTTCGAAAAGGTATCTATCAGAAAGATCGCAGAGATCATCGGTTATTCCCCCACCACCATTTATCTACATTTCAAGGATAAAAACGAAATATTATTCGACTTATGTGAACAAGGCTTTGTAAGGATGGGTATCACCAATGTAGAACTGACACAGATCCATAACCCACTTTTGAGGTTGCATAAAATGGGTGAAAACTATATCCGCTTCGGATTGGAAAACCCGGAATTCTATGATCTGATGTTCATTCAAGAGGCGCCAATCGATAAGTTGAAAGAAATGAACAATCCCGATTGGAAAAGTGGT
>CANFHO010000054.1 GCA_947447005.1 Chitinophagaceae bacterium | reverse complement strand
GGATTAACACCGAAACATATTGATATTCCTGAATTGATGGCAAATACCATTTTCGAGCCTACATATCCATCCATTGTTGAAGGGGATCTACAGTCGGTTCATCAAGAATTCAAATTTTCAGTACCTGATTTTAAATTAGATTCATATCACCTTGAAGCAAATCAGCCAATTTCTTTACCAATTGATTCCCCCAGTATATTTTTAAGTTTAACTGGACAATTGAAATGGACGAGCAAAATGCAGTCCGTCAATTCTTCTGCTTGCGCCATTTTTGTATCACCAGGAGAGGAACTGCAATTAATTTCAGACATTCCTCAAACCATATTTCAGGCGTCTGTTCCTCATGATTGGATCATAGGCTCGTGATTTCCACAATTTTATTTGAGGATGAGGATAACTGCCCATGACAGTTTATTTATTGGCTGTATTAAAATCTTATTTTTGTTGTTCAAATCTTTAATATGAAAGTTTCTAAACATACATTGATCTCATTTTTACTCTTGGTATTGATTGCTGCTTTGTATAGGGCCATACCTGGAAGACCATGGGGGTTTGCACCCCAATTTGCTATGGCAATTTTTGGTGGATCAGTGCTTAAAGACAGAAAAATGGCAATTGCTTTGCCTGTTCTTTCATTGTTGATTTCAGATTTGATCTATCAACTTCTATTTACTTACGGATTGACGGATATTACAGGATTTTATAGTGGTCAGCTAGAGAATTATGTTCTTTTTGCTGCACTTGGTATGATTGGATTCATGGTGAAACAAAATAGCATAGGTTCTATTGTTAAGGGATCCATAGCATCACCTACTGCATATTTTTTCATTTCCAACTTCATGACCTGGGGAGGAAATGGTGGATTTCAAAGGCCTAAGACTTTTGCAGGACTCACCCAATGTTATGTGGACGGACTTCCATTTTATACAAATAGTATTTTAGCAACAATCTTTTTCAGTGCCGTTTTATTTGGTGGAAACTATTTGATAGAAAGAAAAACAACTACTGTCCAGGCTTAGTTATTTTTAAAATTACATTAACCTTCGTAGCCAGAATCCTCTATAAGTCCTTTGCCATCCGCAGCAGCGGTAGCAAGCTCATCACATCTTTGATTAAAAGGGTTAGATGCATGCCCTTTTACCCATATGAATTTTATTTGATGTTCTCTAGAGATGTTATAGTACCTCGTCCACAGATCCCTGTTTTTCTTTCCACCCTTAAAGTCAGTGGCAATCCATTTGTCAAGCCATTTTTCGTTTACAGCCTGAACAACATATTTACTATCAGAATATATATGAATAATGACTCCTGGACGGGTCAATGATTCCAACGCAGCAATCACAGACATCAATTCCATTCTGTTATTTGTAGTATGAAGGTATCCTTGGGATATTTCCTTCTTATGTCCCTTCCACATTAGGATAGCCCCATAACCACCGCGGCCAGGGTTTCCCCTGGCAGCGCCGTCTGTATATATTGTCAAACCATCTGGGTTGATCATGTCTATTCTACTACACTCACCTTAATGGTATTCGTTGGAAGATGTAATTGAACTGGAGTACTTCCGGTGTTAACCACCACCTCACCACTTCTCAAAAATCCTCTTTCTTTCAAGATCTTGATTTGATCAGCAATGATCTCATCCAGACTTTGCTCTTCGTCATAGAAAAAGGCTCGAACTCCCCAACTCAAGCTGAGCTGATTGACAAGTGATTTTTCTTTGGTGAAAATGAATAGTTGAGATTTTGGACGATATGTGCTGAGTTTGAATGCGGTGTATCCAGATTGTGTCATTCCAATCAAAGCATCTGCATTTGTACTTTCAGCAAGTTTAGCAGCCGTTAAACATACTGCATCACTGATGAAAGTTGGAGAATGGGGTAGAGGTCTTATGTCCTCTTCCCTATTGTATCTGTATTCACTTTTCTCTGCTTCAATAATAATTTTGCGCATGGTCTCTACTACCAATGCCGGATGCATACCTGTAGCCGTTTCGCCACTTAGCATAACTGCATCTGCACCTTCTAGAACCGCATTTGCAACGTCGGTACTCTCACTTCTGTTCGGCTTAACCCTGTCAATCATGCTTTCCATCATTTGAGTTGCCACAATCACTGGCTTTCCACGATGCAAACATTTCCTGATAATCTGACGTTGAATCAATGGTACTTTTTCAATTGGAACTTCCACACCAAGGTCGCCACGTGCAACCATGATACCATCAGATTCCAAAATGATTTCCCTTATATTTTCAAGAGCCTCAGGCATTTCTATTTTAGCAATTACCTTGGACTTACTATTTCTATCATGGATGATTTTTTTGATTCCTATGATATCATCTGTTCTTCTTACAAATGATAAGGCAACCCAATCAAGCTTTTCTTCAAGTATAAAATCAAGATCAATTAAATCTTTTTCAGTCAATGCCGGCAAGGATATTTTTGTGTCTGGAAGATTTAGTCCTTTTTTAGAGGAAATGATTCCACCCAATTTAACTCTTACTTTTACATCCCCCGCTGGAGTGATTTCCTGAACAACCACTTCAATTTTTCCATCATCAATCATGATGGTATTTCCAATAACAACATCACCTGCCAAATTTGGATAGGAAACAAATATTTTTTCCATGGTACCAACCAATTTCTCATTGGTTAAGGTCAGGATGTCACCTTCTTTCACAGGCAATGCATTGTTCTCAATTTCTCCTACTCGAAGTTTAGGACCTTGTAAGTCTCCAAGAATTGAAATATTATATGGTTCAGATGCATTGATTTTTCTGATATGATCAATGATTTTTTTCTTGTCTTCATGTGAACCATGGGAAAAATTCAAACGGAATACATTCACACCCGCTTTAACCAATCCTAACAATTTGTCATATGTATCACACGCAGGACCCACTGTTGCAACAATTTTAGTCCGATGTTGTATATGATCAGTTGCCGCACTGTTATCCATTTCCTGATGCAAATAATTCCCGATATTCTTACTCATATGTTTACTTTAGAAATTTTAATGATTTGATAGTCGTTTTTATTACCAACTATGAATAAATTAACTGGCGAGGATCTTAACAATCTTCATCCATTCCTCACTAATACGCTGTTTAGCTTTCACTGCTTTATCCAATGGAGTGAAGTGCATTCTATTATTTACAATACCTACCATAACATTGTGACGGCCCTCTAACAGACATTCAACAGCAGAATAACCCATGCGACTTGCAATAAGCCTGTCCATACTACTCGGAGAACCTCCGCGCTGAATATGTCCTAATATGGCAACACGTATGTCAAAACCGGGAACCCTTTCCTTAATCAGATTTGCCAATTCATTGCCTCCACCAAAATCATCACCTTCTGCAACAACCAATATATTTACAAGCTTTTTTCTTCTTTCTTTTTCTTGAAGGGAACTTAGGATCTGCTCAACATCTGTTTTTTTCTCTGGTATGAGAATATGTTCAGCTCCTGTACCTATCCCACTATAAAGTGCTATATATCCTGCGTCTCTTCCCATTACTTCAACTACAAAAAGACGATCATGGGCATCAGCAGTGTCCCTGATTTTATCAATGGCATCGATTGCTGTATTTACAGCGGTATCAAAACCTATAGTGAAATCCGTACCGGCAATATCTTTATCAATTGTTCCGGGGATTCCAATACAAGGTATATCATACTCATTTGAAAAGATCTGTGCGCCTTTGAAAGAACCATCGCCTCCAATAACCACCAAACCGTTTATTCCATGCTTTTGGAGATTTTCATATGCCTTTTTTCTGCCTTCTGGTGTTGTAAATTCTTTACAACGTGCAGTTTTTAGGATGGTGCCGCCTCGTTGAATTATATTCGCCACGCTTCTTGAATCCATCGGAATGATATCGTTTTCAATCATACCTTGATATCCCCTCATGATTCCAAATACTTCCAATCCGTGATACAACCCTGTTCTAACAACAGCTCGCACACATGCATTCATTCCTGGAGCATCTCCCCCAGAGGTCATCACACCAATTCGTGTTACTTTCTTTTGCATTTTTTCAATCATTTCTCTAGTTTCTGATGTTAGCAAGCAATCGACAAGCACATCCCAAATTGCATTCTTAATTTGGGTAGGCAAATTTATCGATTTTTAATGATATTATAAAGCTATTCCATTTGTATTGTATTAATTACACATTAAATCAATTGAATATTGATATTCAATTGATTATATTGTTAATAAATTAAAAAATATATATTACCTAAATAAATATTTGCGATAAGGCCGCATCAATTGGAGTAGGGGTGAATCCAAGATGTTTTTGTGCTTTTTCAATTATAAAACCTGTTTTTAAAGGCCTTTTACCGGGTTGTGAAAATGTAGTTGAGTCCACAGGTACGATCAACTCTTTGTTTAACATAAGCAAATCGGCAACCTTCAATGCCAAATAATAGGGTGTCATAACTTCTTCACCTGAAATGTGATAAATGCCCACTGCTAATTTTTCCATAATTGAAATGATGCCTGTGGCCAGGTCTGGAATAAAGGTCGGCGTTCTGATTTGATCGTTTACCACCTTAATTTGTTTTCCATTTTGTAGGTTGTCTCTAACCCAATATATAAAATTTGACCTGTTGATTTTATCTGTCTTGCCATAAAGCAGGACTGTACGCACGATTGTCCAGGGAACTTCTGACTGCATCACCAACTCCTCAGCCAATAATTTACTTTCTCCGTAAAAGTTGATTGGTTTAGGTTCATTAGACTCTGTATACGGACCATCATTACCATCGAATACAAAATCAGTTGAAATGTAAATAAATCTACAGTTCAGTTCTTCTGCAATAGTCAATATGTTTTTAGTCCCATCTACATTGATGCGTAAACATTCTCTTTTATTTGTTTCACAATCATCAACTTGTGTCATTGCAGCACACTGAATAATGTAGTTGGGGGCAATTTTTCTAATCTCCTCTTTAACAGCTTCTTCATCTGTTATATCCAGATTGATATAGCTATAGTTATTGTTTACTTCGCCTTGGGATAATCTGTTTTCACCTCTTCCAGAAGCAAATATGGCCAAATCCGTTTTGATCAATTGCTCACAAATTTCAGAGCCTAACATTCCATTTGAACCTGTGATGAAAATTTTCATAACATTTTAGTTTATTTGAATGTTCTATTGTGTTTTAAATTAATACTTTATGCTTGATGAGAGTATTTTGAATCTATAGAATAATTCTTCGCTGTACCATTGTTCACTTCTTGTTCGTTGAATGACTTCGGAATGTTCTTTACTCTGATATGCGAACAGCTTTAAATCCTTTTCTGATTTCCAAACACTAAAGGTAGCTTGTTTTATCAATGGAATTTCACCAACACCAACAGAGAATAGCAGGCCCGGATTGTGTATAAGAGCTGCAGAACTGGATGGTACTGCCTTCCAAAATGCTTTCAAGCGGTTGATTCGAATGGTTGCTCTGGTTAAAGTTGCTATGGCTTCATCTTCCTTGAATGTGGCATGAGGGTTTCTGTTGAATACCAAACCGTCCCAGCTCCCATGCCCTGTCACTCCTTCAAGGTGAAATAGATTCTTTTGAGGCTTAAATATTGAAATCCAATTGGTTATAAAAGATCCCAGTAGTTTTTTTTCCAATTGATCTTCTGACTGAAGGCTGCGATCTTTGTAAAACACGATGATTGCCCAACTGTTAAGGTCTGGATGTATATCAAAACTACCATTCCTGCCTGTACCCATGAGTTTGAATAGGCTAAGTCTTTTGTTCAAGCTTAGTGGAATGCGGAATATAGCCATGGAAAGAAAGGCAAAAGGAATCTGCCAGCTTTTATATCTTAGTATAATAAAATATGCATTCATGCTTAATTTTTAAAGATATAACGCTATTTTAATAAACCTTTACTTTAGGTCGGTTTGTGTTAGAACTTATTCTTCCACATCATGCTTTCAACGGGTTTGTCGGGCTGACCACTATATTTTGCATTACCCTTCTGGTTGTATTTCACCGCAATTTCACCCTCAACTGGAAAATATATAAGTTGTCCGATGGGCATTCCGTGGTAAATTTTTACTGGCTGTTTTACTGAAATCTCCAGTGTCCAGTTTCCACAAAAACCTACATCACCCTTTCCTGCAGTTGCATGTATATCAATTCCCAATCTGCCTGTTGATGATTTTCCTTCAAGAAAAGGAACATGTTCGTGGGTCTCTGTATATTCCAGCGTTACACCCAGATAAAAAACATGGGGGTAAAGCACGAACCCATCATCTGGGATATCAAAATATTCTATTTTATTATGTTCTTTGGCATCCAGAATATGATTTGTATACGTGGCCAGGCATTTTCCTAAATGCACATCATACGAGTTACTTCCAAGGCAGGTTGGGTCAAATGGAGTTATTTTGATGGTACCCTTCTCCATTTCATCTAAAATTCGTTTATCAGACAGGATCATATCAATATGTTTTGCTCCCCGAAATTCGCACAAGCATACTTTTAAATAAACTGTATTTTTCAACAAACTCTCCACGCGATACATCCTTTTAGACTATTTTTGAGTATGCCTTTTGTTTTGATAGAATCTAATGAATTATGTTCTGTGGGAGTTTGGAACATATCTGAGCCAGATGTTTTTTTCAGTAATATGATACCATATGAGCCAGGTGCACAACATTCTGCAAAAAAGCTTCAACAATGGGCATCCAGGGCAATTCTGACTCATTTATATCCTGGATTTCCGTTGCACCTGATAAAACAGGATAACAATTCAAAACCGCATCTATCCAAGGGTATGTTGCAATTTAATATCAGTCACACTACTCATATGGCAGCAGCCATTATTTCTGATACTTTAGAAGTAGGAATCGACATTGAGAAAATCGATCAGCGTATTCATAAGGTAAAGAATCGTTTTCTAAGCACGGAGGAATTGGAGATGATTCGTCATTTTCCAGAAGATCAACAAACAGGACTTCTGACGCTGTGTTGGAGTATAAAAGAGACCGTTTATAAATGGTGGGGAAAGGGTAGTGTTGACTTCGCCAAGGATATCAAAATCAATGATATTAATAATGATGCTAAAATCGTGATTTCGGTTGATTTTCTATCTGATCAAACATATGAGTTGAACGTGCAATGTATGCAGATCAACAATCACTGGCTGACATATATTGTGCAATAAAAAATCCCCTTCTGATTGTCAGAAGGGGATTCAATATGTTGAAAAAAAGTTTATTTCAATGATGCAATTAGCTTCTCATTCAAAGTTACATAATCTGGATTTTTAGCCGTTTTAGCCAATTCCATTGATTTAAGAGCCACTGTTTTTGCCTCACTGTTTTTTCCGAGTTTAGCTAAACACCTGGCCTTTTGATACCACATGTAATATGCATTAGGATTTTGCTCCAAAGCTTTATCGAACCATGCAGAAGCCTGGTTTAAGTCTTTACCATTATCAAGATAATATATTGCTGCATTATAATAAGGACGGTTATCCTTGTTCATCAGATTGTCAATCTGTCCCATTATTTTGGTATCAATATCTTGAGTGATTGAAAAACTTACAACTGTCTGCTCCCACACAATCATAAGGTCAAGTGAATTATTGGTGACATGTTCAAACATGATCATGAATGATTCGATAGGGAAGGGTAGCTTTTGTGCACTTGCTTTTAATCTTACAACATCCATTTCTGGCTTATATGCTGATGGAGACGTAACATCTGTTTGTTTAGATATGATGATTGTCCATTCTGAATTTCCTGGTATTGACAATAGGCCATATTTGCCTGCTGGAATCTTTTTTCCGCCTATCACAACTTCGTCTGTAAATGTAAGTGTGGTTGCAGTGTTTGCACCTGTTCTCCAAACTGCATTAAATGGAACAAGGTCTCCAAAAATGGTTCTTCCTTTTACATTGGGTCTGGAATAAGACAATTCAATGGATCCTAGTCCAAATTCCTGTTTTACAGTTTGTCCTGTTGAAGGAGCAGGAACTTTCAATGATTGTGCTTGGGTTGTTAACACAAATAAACTTAATACCAAGCCTGCTATTGCTTTTTTCATATTGCTTTCTTTTTGTGCAATTTAATACAATTATGCAGCTTTAATTGTTCAAATTTAAAACAGTTTACTGCTTAAATCCAGGGTGAAATCTTTGCAGGGTATCTCTCAGGAAATTTCTGTCCATATGTGTATAAATCTCGGTTGTTGTAATGCTTTCATGCCCCAACATTTCCTGAACAGCTCTAAGGTCTGCGCCACCCTCAACGAGATGAGTGGCAAAGGAATGCCTGAATGTATGGGGGGAAATATTTTTTTTGATTTCTGCTTTTAAGGCTAAATCCTTGATGATATAAAAAACCATCACTCTGCTTAGCATAGATCCTCTTCTGTTTAAAAATAAGATATCTTCATTGCTTCTATTTTCTGGAAGATGAACCCGTATTTCATTCAAATATATTTGGATGAACTTGATGGCATCACTGCCAATTGGAATCAGTCGCTCTTTATCTCCTTTTCCAACAACTCTGATAAACCCTATGTCAAGATATAGATGAGATCTTTTTAAGCCAACAATCTCACTAACACGTAAACCACAACTATAGAGTGTTTCCAACATTGCTTTGTTACGCATTCCCTCTGGTTTGCTCAAATCAATGGAAGCAATGATTTTTTCGATTTCTTCAAAAGTGAGTGTATCAGGCAATGCTTTCTTCAATTTTGGTGCAGAGAGCAATTCAGTGGGGTCTGTAGCACTGATTTGCTCTTGTTTACAAAATTTATAGAATGCTTTGATTCCGGATATGATGCGGGCTTGAGAGCGTTCGCTCATTCCCAATTCTGCAATCCATTTTACAAATTCTTGCAGATCTTTTAGTTTGAGTGCTTCTGGCCCAGATTTGATTTCCTTGATTGTAATAAATTGAATTAATTTTTCGATGTCATTTCCATATGCTTCAATGGTGTTTGGGGACAATGATTTCTCCAAACGCAAATAAATCAAAAAACCTTTCAGATGTGACTGCCAAATATTCATTCCTTCTCAAATCTATTAACTCAATCAACAGATATTCCATTAAATTGCAACCCAAAATAGATAATTATTCAATCAGTTTAGAATATGGAACCAGTAAACCTCAAGTCTTTCAAGAAAAAGTCCGCACTCAATAGAAGAAAAATGCGCATTTTTCTAACCAAGGTGGAAAACAAACCACCACGTGGACTGGATAAAATTGCTGAAAAGATTGATAAAGAGGTATGGCAAGAAGTGGGTTGTTTGACTTGTGCTAATTGTTGTAAATCCATGACTCCAACATTCACAAAGCAGGATATTGAAAGGATTTCCGCACATTTTGATCAAACTCCTGAAGAGTTTAAAGACAAATGGTTGTATAAGGATAAGAATAAGGATTGGATGAATGTAAAAAATCCTTGTCAATTTCTTGATCTTAAAACAAACATGTGTTCTATTTATGAGATTCGTCCGGCTGATTGTGCAGGATTCCCTCATTTAGCAAAAAAGAAAATGACTGATTATATTCATGTCCACAAGCAGAATATAGAATATTGTCCGGCAACCTATAGAATGGTTGAAAAATTACAGGAAGTTGTTCAGGCTTTAAGGTAATCCTTAAAAAGGATACCCAATAGCAAATTGAAATGCAGGTTTGTTCCATATCTTGTCAACAAACCAACCACCTTGTGTGGTAGTGTAAAATCTTTGGATATTCGCATTGCCAGTATGATTTGGACTGTATCTCGGATCTTTTATCGGAAATCCCAGATCGAATCTGAGTAAAAAATAATCAAAGTCAACCCTTGCGCCAAAACCTGATGCTACTGCAATATCTCTTCCCAAATGTGAAAATTTGAACCCTGCATTTTTCAAGGTGCCATCCAGGTCGTTTCTAAACCAGATATTTCCTACATCTGTAAAAACGGCACCTCTCATCCAAAAACCATAAAATTGAAATAGGTTGAACCGGTACTCTGCATTAGCCTCCAATTGAATGTCAGCATATTTATCGTTAAAAGTTCCATTGGCAACCGTATCATAAAAAACATTTGAACCTATTCCTAATTTTCGGATTGGCCATCCTCTCATGCTATTGGGCCCTCCTGCAAAAAAACTTTTGAAGAAGGGTAGTGTTACCTGTCCACGTCTTGATCCGGTATTAAAAGCCAATCCAGCACCTGCAAAAGCACGCAAATGCAAACTCCTATCTCTGGTTCCGTTAATTACATGTTTCAGTTCTATGTCCATTTTTAAGAACCTATACAGGTTGCTCAATATCTTACCAGGATTGGTTTGATTAGAAAACAATGCTCCTGTAATAATACCGCTTTCTTCTGCACGTATTTTTAATAAACTGGAATTCTTTGTACTTGTAGGAGTAAGATTTTTATTGAATAAAACATTCATTCCAATAATCAAGCCATTGTTATAGGTATATCCCAGCAAAGGAAAATTTTTGATTGATTCGATAAATAAACTGTCAGGATGAAATCTGGTATACTCAAAATTCAAAGGTTTGAATTGCCATGCAGTATTTGTATTTGGCTTCCATTCATATCCTAAAAAAGTGTTGAAAGTATTTAATCTGAAAAATTGAAATCTATCTATATATGAATAATCTGCTGACGCAATGGTTCTCGCTTGTTGGAAGTAGGATTTTATTCTGTTGCTGACGGGAGCAACCATCCAAGGGAATGTTATTCTATTGGTAAGGGTCATCTCACCGGATAGTATTTTTTTAAAATTATTGAATTCTATACCTGTCCTGAGATTATTTTCTAATTGAATCGCCTTTTTTCCGATGTTTCTATTCTTGAGTGTAAAATTTGTTGCAAGTCCAACACGACCGCTTCCAACCTGAGATAATTGTGATGAATTTAAAATACTGCTTCCTTCCAGATCAATATTGAAATATTGTCTCTTTGCTGGTTGAAGTTTCAAGAGATAATTTAATTGTTTCTTTTCGTCGTTTACAAATCCTGCAAGATTGATATTTTGCCATGGACCCAACTTGTTGAAATTATTTAAGGTTCTGCTATAATCCTCCCTTTTGAATATGGATCCAGGCTTTAATTGAATTTGACTTTTGATGAATGAACTACTGAAGTTATTGTGCAATGATCGAACGATGACATCAAGACTATCTTTAGACAATTCTGCTTCATTTGGTTCTTCATCATCTGAAGTGATGTCTGGATAGACTATAAATGTTCCAATACTATATTGATTAATATGTGTTTTATCAAGTGTTGCTCTTAATTTAAAATAAATGTCAACCAATGGTTTGTTTGATATTTTTTCAGCATTTGCTATAACATCCACTGTTTCAAATGCGTCAAGCGTTGCATTTAAAAGTTTGGAATAGTTTGTATCAACTTCAGCAACAATATCTTCTTTTGATATTTTATAATAGCCATTGTTTTGAAACAGGTCTGTAAGTCTCCCTATCTCCATATCAACTGTATTATAATCGAAGGCATTACCTTTTACGATTATACTGTTTTTTTTATTTGCTGATGCAATTTGTTGGAGCGTGGTATCAGTGAATACATATGCCAAAGAGTCAATGGTATAGAGGGGTCCTGATTGAATATTATATGATGTCTTGATCCTTTGTTGTTTTCTATTGATAATTGTATCAATTTGGAAATTGATACTGTTTCTTCTAAAGCCCATACTAGACATGCTGTTTTTCATGTTTTGAACAGACTGTAAAACAAATGAACGATTGTATATGATGGGGGCTTCAATAACTGAAACTGGAATGACAAAAGGAAAATAAGGCCATGGTATACGGGATGCAATTTTTACCTGGGCGCTATCCTCAATTTGTGTAAATAGCCTGGATCTGATTTCAGCCTTTTTTTCTTTAGCTATGTTCCCATCAATTTTTATACTATTTTCGAAAAAGAAAGCATTTCCTCTTGGATAGTGTTTTACGACCGTACACGCTTGAAAGAGCATGGAGGCAATAAAAATCCCCAACAGGCTATATATGGAATTCTTTTTAGTCAATTCGTTGTATAATATTATTTAGTGATGCTGAGCAAATCTGATGTCAAATATATTCAAAGTTTAGCCCATAAAAAATTCAGGGAAGAGTATGGACATTATGTAGTTGAAGGTATTAAAATGGTAGGAGAGCTCATAAGCCAATATCCAGAGCAGCTTTATAAGGTATATGCAACAAAGAATTGGGTTAGATTAAATCCTGATTTGGCTAAAAACTTAACCTGTATTTATGAATTGGAGGATTTTGAACTGCAAAAAATATCTTTTCTCAATACTTCGAATGAAGTGTTGGCCTTGGCAAAGCTGCCTCCATTCAAAACTGAAATTTTAATATCCGGGGAGATAACGGTTGTTTTGGATCAGATTCAGGATCCGGGAAATCTGGGAACCATTATAAGAACCTGTGATTGGTTTGGCATAAAGAATATTATTTGCTCCACAGATACAGCGGATGCACACAACCCCAAAGTGGTTCAATCAACCATGGGGAGCATTTTTAGAACAAACATCATATATACAGATATTGTCACTTTTGTAAAAAAGCAGCAAGGAATACCAGTCTATGCGGCCCTGTTAAATGGATCTTCTGTGTATACTACAACATTTCAATTCCCATCAATATTGATTATTGGAAATGAATCAAAAGGGATTTCAAAGGAAATAAAGGAGTTGACTACCCATCCTATAACTATTGATAAAATTGGATTGGCAGAGTCTCTGAATGCTTCGATAGCTGCAGGAATAATCCTATCCCATATGCAGTTACATTGATTATTTGAATCTCAATGCTTTTGCGGGAGATATTTTTCTACTGATGAATGAAGGAATGAATAATATCAAAGCAGATACTGCAATGGTTCCTACAACAATCATAACAATATCCATGTAATGAATCACCACTGGGGCATGGTCAACATAATATGCCTCCTCATTCAATTTAATGAATTTTGTATACTGTTGAAAGTAGCACAAGCCTAAGCCCAAAAATGTACCCAAACCAACACCTATACCTGAAATCCAAATTCCATAAGTGATAAATATTTTTTGAATTTGAAAGTTGCCTGATCCCAGTGCTTTGAGTATGGCAATCATGGAAGTTCTTTCAAGTAATAATATGATCAGACACGTAATTAGATTGATCAGTGCTACCACTGTCATTACTACAATCATGATATATTTATTGGTGTCTTGAAGATTCAGCCAGTCAAATATTTCAGGTGAGAGATCTTTCAATGTGAGGGCATTCAATCCATCAGGTAACCCCGCATAAATCTCATTCGCATCAAATTCCATAGAAGAGGGTTCTTTTAAGGAAACTTCATATCCTCCTATCTGGTCTTCATTCCAACCATTCAGCTTTTGAATTAATTTCATATCTCCAATGGCATAAACCCTGTCATATACATCAATACCTGTTTTGAACAATCCTACAATTTTTAATTTTCTGGTTTTAGGAGCAGATCCATCCTCTTGTATGAAATAAATAATGACTGATTGACCAATGCTTGCACCCAATTGATTTGCTGTAAATTCTGACAAAACAATTTCATCAGTCCAAGTGCTGTCTTTAAAAGTGGGCCAATGACCTTTTGTAAGAAATCTGTCAATATTTTTAAATGGGTATTTACCATTTACACCTTTCATCAATACACCTTCAATGGTACCATGGATATTAAGGATGGCAGATTTGGTAGCATAAGCACTTATAGAAGAGACATTTTGATTTTTGGTTACACTTTTTTCTGTTTGTAGATCTCTAATAATGGGGGTTTCTTCTGCTATGGTTGATCTGACAGGTTCAAAGTGTTGAATCCTAATATGCCCCCAAAATCCAAATATTTTATCCGCAATCACCTGCTGGAATCCATTTATGAATGAAAGAGATATAATCATAACCGCTACACTGATGGTAGTAGCCAAAATTGAAATGCGCATGATAAATGCAGAAAAAGCTTTTTTCCTGGCACCAATCAATCTCTTTGTTATAAATAGCGAAAAATTCAAATAGAAGGTTTGTGAGGTAAAAATACAACTCAAACCCGACTTTCTCGTTAACAATGCATTTGGGCTAATTTAGGTAAATTGCTTTCAAACATTTTAGATGATGAGGGTATTATTCATTTGCATATTTCTTTTAGGGATTCAGACTCTTTCTTTCGGACAAAGACAACCGGATGAGGTATATATGCAACAAATAAAGACTGTAAAATTCAGCAAATATGGAGATCCAACTTCATACCCGATTATGGTTTTGTCGTCTGCAGATCAATTAGAACTTCGTTTTGATGATATGGATGGGGGAGTAAAGAATTTTTACTATACCCTGCAATTATGCAATGCAGACTGGACTCCTGCTCAATTAAGTTATTTTGATTATGTGAAAGGTTATTCGCAAGTAAGGATCAATACATATAGGGTTTCATCCATTTCAATGACAAAATACACGCATTATCAGGCGGTTATCCCCGACAGAAATTGCATTCCCACAAAATCAGGTAATTATTTACTGAGAGTATTTCTAAACGGCGATACCAGCAAGATTGCTTTCACCAGAAGATTTTTAGTGGTGGAACCCAAGCTGGATATGGGTATTCAGGTTACACAACCTTTTAGCCAAATGTATTTTCAGACCCATCATAGACTACAAGTTCAAATCAGTACAAAGAATTTTGACATTCGCTATCCACAACAACAGGTTAAAGTTTTTGTGCTACAAAACTATAGATGGGATAATGATATTGTACTTACTTCTCCCACATTCATTCGTCAGGATTTGCTTATGTATTCAAATGAAACAGAAATGGTAATGCCCGCTGGAAAAGAATTCAGGTGGTTGAATCTGAGAAGTTTTAGATTGTTAGGTGATCGAATCAGTAAACAAGAGAATACAGATAGCAGTTACAATGTTTTTGTTAAAGAGGATCAACCCAGAATTTCAAAGCAATATTATTTTTATCGTGATCTCAATGGAAGATTCATGAATGAAACCATTGAAAATATCAATCCATATTGGAATGCAGATTATGGTAAGGTTCATTTTACATTCAATCCTTCAGGTGGAATGCCACTTAAATCTGATGTATTCATCTTTGGTGAATTGAGCAATTATGGGAAAGATCCTTCCGCTCTCATGAAATTTAACAAGGAAAAAGGTGTTTATGAAACGGATATGTTTCTAAAACAAGGATATTACGACTATCAATATGCAATCAAAGATAACAATGCTGGTAAAACTTTTTTTAATACTACTCCTATTGAACAAGATGCATGGGAAACAGAGAATACGTATTTGGTCTTGGTTTACTTCCGTCAATTGGGTGGTAGATATGATGAATTGATCGCTTTAAGGCAAGTTGGAAGTCAATTCAACAGAAATCTTCGTTAAAGCATAGTTTTTTAAAAATCATTTTGCATATTTATATATCTTTGCGGCGGCAGGTCTTACACGACCAGCTCCTGCTGAACTCCCCCAGGACCGGAAGGTAGCAAGGGTAGGTGGTTGAGCGGTGCGATGTAATCAACCTGCCATTTTTTTATCCTTTTAACACCTGCAGATGAAATTCTTTATCGATACAGCCAATCTTGCACATATCAGAGAAGCGAATGAATTAGGTATTTTGGATGGCGTTACTACCAATCCTTCTCTGATGGCTAAAGAAGGCATCAAAGGAGAGGAAAACATTCTCAAACATTATGCTGATATCTGTGATATTGTTGATGGAGATGTAAGCGCAGAAGTGCTATCTACAGATTTTTCTAGTATGATTGAAGAAGGAAAGAAATTGGCTGCAATTCATAAGAATATTGTTGTTAAGGTACCTATGACAAAAGATGGCATCAAAGCAATCAAATGGTTTACAGACAATGGAATCAGAACCAACTGTACATTGATTTTTTCTGCCGGACAGGCAATTTTGGCTGCAAAGGCTGGTGCTGCATACGTTTCACCATTTATTGGAAGGATTGATGATAGCAGTTGGGATGGAATTCAATTGATTGAGCAAATTTCAAACATCTACGCTATTCAGGGATATAAAACAGAAATTCTCGCAGCATCTATCAGAAACGCACTTCATATCGTCAGATCAGCAGAAGCAGGAGCAGATATTTGTACTTGTCCGTTGGATTCTATTCTCGGTCTTCTCAAGCATCCGCTAACTGATATAGGACTTGCTAAATTTATTGAAGATGCTAAAAAAATGTAGTTTATAATACTTCAAAAAATATAAAAAAAGATGTCAGTTTTTACAACTGACATCTTTTTTTTATTTAGAGAACATTTAAAGGTTCCACCAGTAATTGAACTTCAGCACCAATGCCCTGTTTTTTACATTAAATGGAGAAGGGTAGTAATTGTCGGTATATACCAAATACAGGTCAGATGCAGGCTTGTATCGCCATTGGAATCTGGCATTCATGTTGATATTTTTCAACTGATTGTTATATTGAATATAAGTAGTAAAGAATAATCTGTTAGTAAATGTAACATCGATTTTAGGTCCAATTAACCAGAAGATTGTTTTATTCCAAGGAGAGGGCATGATAATTTGATTGAAGCTTGTGCTTAAGGCAGTGCTTAGGTATGGCTGAAATCTGTAACCAAAATCAGTGCTGATATATGTTCTGCTCCCATTGGCATAATAGCCTCCAAATCTTGTAGAAAATCCATAGGTGAATAGTTTCTGAGGCTTTGAGATGAATTCAGAACCAGTCGCATTCCATCTATGTTTGCTTCCTTTGGGCAATAAGCCTTTGCCAAAATTGGTAGGGTCGAATGGTTGCAATAATTCAACAAAATCATAAGAAACCCATTGGGTATATGTTGACTGGTTTCTTTTGGTTACTGTGTATGCCATATACGTTGTGTTATCCGTATTGCGCATTGTTGGGGTAAAGAAACTAAAGGATTCTAACTTAAGGGAATGGCTGGTTATGTTCTGATTCTTACTGAAAAAGATTCTTGTTACACCTTGAGCTAATTTGATATAGTTTTTCCTGGGTACATATCCAACATCCGCCATATAATCTTTTCCTACATACTCATGTTGCCATGATGCCAACCACTTTTTACTGGAATATTGAATATTGGAAGCCTGTATCCAATTCTTCACTCCTGCGCTTTTAGAAAATGATTTTAAGAAAATAGATTTTCCTGTCCACATATTGTTAGATGAAGCAAGATTGTATTCAAATCCTATATTTCTATTATAAGGATTGGTTTGAAATATTGGATCTTTTTCATCAGGATGTAAAATTTGATCTCTGTTGACAAACATGAAACCAATATTCGATCTCGAAAAGACCCTTCTTTGTAAGGCAAGAACACTATAATTTTGAGATGCCAACCTAGCTTCCGGAACCCTGGATGTTTGCATATTCATGGCCCCTAATCTCCAGTTTTTATCAAGTTTTCCACTGAGTCTGGCGCCAGCTTGAATAGGTGCATTTAAGCCTATTCTTCTGGAAAAAAATGGTCTGATGGTGGAATATCCAAAGTTGGAAAACTGGTCACCATTTTCAAGGAAAAACTGTCTCTTTTCAGGAAAAAACAGTTCATACCTATCAAGATTGGTCACTTGTTTATCTACCTCAACCTGAGAAAAATCCGGATTCAAAGTCAGGTCAAGATTGAGTGAAGATGTAACAGCAACTTTTGCATCTATACCAATTTGTTTTTTGAAAGTACCTGGACTATTCGTTTCAAAATTTTTGGTTGTTCCTGAAAGGAGGTAAGGGATTAAAGAAACATTGGCTCCGGGCGTAGGTGGTGCTTCATCCCATATTAATTGTCCTGTGTAAGCCAACGTAGCAGTAGGAAATTGTCGAGGAACAGGAGCCCAACTTGATTTTTCTGCTGCAGTAATATCAAGTCTGCTGAAATTTATTCCCCAAGTGGTAATTCCTTTTTTATATCTGATGGTTTTGAATGGTATGGCCGCTTCCCAAACCCATTTATCTTCATAATACCTCACCGCTGATTGCCATTTGTTATCCCAGTTTAAATCTACTTTACCCCCTTCATACATGATACCATCCCAGGGAGCACCTGCTGCATTTGATCCAAAACTGAATCCATTGGTTTGGTCATCGAATGGATCCATAAAAAGCAAAAAATTATCATTTTTTCCAAATATGAAATCTTTTTTAAGAGATTCTACCATATAAGGTTGCCCAGGCTTGAAATGACAAATGGCAGTGATGTACATGTTTTCTTTATCATAGCACATTTTCACTTCTGTTTTCACTGAGGCCTTTCCTGTATCAAAGGGCAATACCATAAAAAAATCAGAAGCTGTTTCTGTTTTGTTCCAAGTTTCATCCAACATGCCATCAATCTGAATGGGAGCATCGGTCTTTTTGATATGATAATTGAACGTTTCATTCTTCTTTTGTGCATGAAGAAACTGAATTGTCAATATGAATAATATACTAAAGTTGATTTTCATTCTCATGGTAGAGCAGTCATTTTGGTCACAAAGCATTAAATAAAAAAAGGACAATGATTCATTGTCCTTTTAGATGTTTTTTGTTTGATTATCAGGCGACAGCTTGCTTTACCAAATCAGCAGCCTCACTTAACAAGATTGCACTCTGAACTTTCAATCCACTTTCATCAATCAACTTTTTAGCCTCAGCTGCATTGGTACCTTGCAAGCGAACAATAATTGGAATTTCAATATTACCCAGGTTTTTATATGCTTCAATCACGCCAGATGCAACCCTGTCGCAACGAACGATGCCTCCGAAAATATTGATAAGAATCGCTTTTACATTTGGATCTTTCATGATGATCTTGAATCCAGCCTCCACAGTTTGTGCATTTGCAGTGCCCCCTACATCCAGGAAGTTTGCAGGTTCCCCACCACTCAATTTAATCATATCCATGGTTGCCATTGCAAGACCAGCACCATTAACCATACAGCCTACATTACCATCCAATTTTACAAAATTGAGATTAAATGCTCCGGCTTCAACTTCCGTAGGATCTTCTTCAGTTACATCTCTCAATGCAGCCAAATCTGCGTGTCTTCCAAGTGCATTTTCATCCAGGTTCATTTTGCAATCAACAGCAATGATTTTATCATCAGCTGCTTTGAAGAGTGGATTGATTTCCAACATGGAACAATCCAATCCAACAAATGCGTTGTAGAGATTTGTTACAAATTTTACCATGTTTTTAAACGCATCTCCGCTTAATCCTAGGTTGAAAGCAATTTTTCTAGCCTGGAATGGCAATAAACCACCGGAAGGGTGTACCCATTCCCTGTATATTTTTTCTGGTGTGTCATGTGCTACATCTTCAATATTCATACCGCCCTCTGTGCTGTACATAACTACATTTTGTCCCTTTGCTCTATCCAACAAAATAGAAAGATAAAATTCTTTCCTTTCAGAAGGTCCATCATAATACATGTCCTGTGCAACCAGGATTTTATTTACGAGCTTACCAGCAGGGCCGGTTTGAATGGTAACCAAAGTTCCTCCAAGGATCTTTTCAGCAAATTCCTTGATATCTTCATCACTTTTTCCAACTTTAACACCGTTGATTCCATTCTCTTTCACCTGACCTTTTCCACGACCACCTGCATGAATTTGTGCTTTAACTACAGCAAACTTGCTGCCTGATTTTTCCTTAATTTCTTGATATGCTGCCAATGCTTCTTCAACAGTACTGCATGCAACACCTTCCTGAACGGGAACATTGTACTTCTTCAGCAATTCTTTTGCTTGGTATTCGTGGAGATTCATGTGAGAGAAAATTTTTGCAAATATAGCACAGCAAATTCAAATTAGGTGAGGAAACGCATATTATGGTGTTCCTATTCTAAAATAAAGAGCGGCTTTCGGCCGCTCTTTATAATTTTTGTCCAAAAGGACTTATTTTCCTTGGTTTTCAGGTCGAAGACTTCTTACTGTCTTACCGGCTTGCCACATTTCACTTTCCCTGAGTTCTTTCAGTTCAACTTCAAGTTTTTCACGATAATCTGGTTGTGAATTACTGTCAATGCTGCGCTGACTTTCTTTACCCGTAGAAACGCTGTCGTACAAGTCATTGAAAACAGGCATGGTTGCATCCCTGAACTTTTTCCACCAGTCAAGAGCACCCCTTTGTGCAGTTGTAGAACAGTTTGCATACATCCAGTCCATACCATTTTCTGCAACCAATGGCATTAGCGATTGTGTAAGTTCTTCAACTGTTTCATTGAAAGCCTCAGATGGAGAATGACCTCTTTCGCGAAGTACCTGGTATTGTGCCGCGAAAATACCTTGAATAGCACCCATCAAGGTACCTCTTTCGCCGGTAAGGTCGCTGAATACTTCTTTTTTGAAATCTGTTTCGAACAGGTAACCACTTCCTAT
>CANFHO010000053.1 GCA_947447005.1 Chitinophagaceae bacterium | reverse complement strand
TGCGTGAACTGATTGACCAGTTCAAAAAAGGCAATCCACTTAAAAGATACAGAGGTAATATATATTTCGAAACAGGTAACCTCCGCGCTCTATTCAGCTCCATGAAACGCGAAGGATGGAACGCAAAAACCATCCTAGAAGCCATCGATATATATCTAAATGACCTTACAACCAGAGATGAATACATCTACAAACGAAAAACAGGTCAGTTCAATCCTGGAGATCTGAAGATTGAAAAGATCAATGCGGAAAAGGAAAAAATGGAGCGACTCTCCGCGGCAGTCAAAGAGTTTGAGAACTTTCAACAAATCATGCAGGATAAACAACGCTATGATTTCGATGATATGATCAACTGGGTTATCAAGGCCTTTGTTGATAATAAACCCCTGCTGGCAAAATACCAGGAGCAATTCCAGTATGTTCTGGTGGATGAATACCAGGATACCAGCGGTACACAAAACAAGATTGTTGAATTGCTTATCAGTTACTGGAATGATCCAAATATTTTTGTGGTAGGCGATGATGATCAATCCATCTTTCGTTTTCAAGGTGCAAACGTGGACAATATGCTGCACTTCCTGAGCAAATATCCAAGCATGAAAACCATCATGCTGACCAAAAACTACCGATCTGTTCAAGACATTCTGGACATCTCAAAATCATTGATTGATAAAAACAGTGCGAGGCTAACCAATCATATCCAAGGACTGAGCAAAGATCTTCGTGCCCACAGGAATTCGCTTTCACAAATGAGTATCACACCTCAGGTTGTTACATATTTATCTCCAAGAGATGAAATGATTGGCATCACGAACAACATTGAAACCCTTATCCAACAAGGCATTGAGCCCAAACGCATTTCGGTTATCTACAAGGAAAACAAATATGGCGAAGAACTCGCAGAGTTCCTCAAATGCAGAAATATCCTCTACTACAGCAAACGAAACCTCAATCTGCTGGATCAACCTTTGATCAAAAAAATCATTCGACTGTTTCAATACCTGGAATCTGAAATGGATACTCCTTTCAGCGGCGATGAAATGTTGTTTGAAATATTGCACTACGATTGGTTCAACATCAAGCCGCTGGAAATCGCTAAACTCAGCATTGAAAACACCGAACGTAAATTCAAAAAAGAACCATCTGGTTTCAGAAACCTCATCCATATCAAGAGCAATTCTGTTGCCTCAAGTCTCTTTGAAAGCAATCTCAGCAAAGAGCTTGATGCTGCTGGTAAAACAATTGAAGACCTGATCGCACAAACATCCAATCTCACCCTGCAAAGCCTGATGGAACGGATCATTCAGGAAACAGGGATGCTTGCAGTGATCATGCAATCTGAAGAAACCCCATGGCTACTTCAGATTCTCACTGCTTTCTTCGATTTCATCAAAGAGGAAACCAAAAAGAATCCAGGCTTGACGTTGGAGAAACTGGTACAGCTGATTAAATTGATGCAAACCGAAAAAATCAGGGTGCCCATTGTACAAATCGGAGGCTCTGAGAAAGGTGTGAACCTGTTGACTGCACACGGTTCCAAAGGATTGGAATTTGAACATGTTTTCTTTGCAGGATGCAATGCCGCCTATTGGGAAAAGAAAAGAGCAAACAATGTTGGGTACAGCTTTCCGGATACTTTGTTTCTATCCAATAAGACTGAAAATAAAGAGGAAGAGCTCAGGCGACTGTTTTATGTTGCACTGACCAGGGCAGAGAAACATCTACTGATATCATACGCAGATCACAGAGAAGATGGCAAAGATCTTGAACCGAGTATGTTCATCGAAGAACTGCGAACAACAAATAAACTGAACGAAATAAAGGCAGATATTACAGAAGAAATTCGAACGCAATTTGCATTGGTGCAATTGATGAAAACTACCGCGCCAACCATTGAACGCATGGATGCAGACATCATCGATCGATCACTCGATAAATTTTCGATGAACGTAACAGCGCTCAACAATTATTTGAATTGTCCGCTGGAATTCTATTACAAAAACCTCATTCGCATCCCTTCACCTAAAAATGAAACCCTGGAATTCGGATCAGGCGTGCACTATGCGTTGGAAACATTCTTCACCAAAATGAAAGAAGATCCAAACAACAATTTCCCCAGCAAGCAAGTGCTGATTGACGATTTCATCAATTATCTGTACAGACATCGTGAAAGCTTTACCAGACAGGAGTTTGACAGAAGACTTGAATATGGCAAAGAAGTACTTGATCAGTACTACAACAAACGCATCAATGAATTTTCAAAGATTGTTTCAGTAGAAAGAAATATTCGCAATGTAATTGTGGATGGAATTCCATTGAAAGGAAAAATTGATAAAATGGAATACGATGGGTATAAGGTGAATGTCGTGGACTATAAAACAGGAGACCCCGACAAGGCCATTGAGAAACTAAAAGATGCGGCCAAAATGCCACCGTATGGGGGAGATTACTGGCGACAAGCTGTTTTTTATAAATTGTTGATTGAAGGACATGAACAAGGTAAATACCAGGTGGTCAGCACCGAATTTGATTTCATCGAACCAAACCAGAAGAAAGAAATCAAAACCCAAAAAGTGATGATCTCGCAAGATGATACCAATGTGTTAAGAGAGCAGATCAAGTTTGTCTGGGAAAATATTCAAGCCCGCAATTTTTATACCGGATGCGGCGAAGAGGATTGCCATTGGTGTAATTTTGTGAAGACGAATAAACTTTCTGTGAGTGACGAGTTACAAGAAACAAGTGACGAGTGATACAGCCTAAAATCAATTACTTTTGCAACGTATTGTTCAATTAAGTATTTATAATATAAAGACTCCCCTCCTGGACAGGAGGGGTGCCGAGGCAGATGAACGAAGTGAATCTGTCAAGGCGGGGTGGTGGAATGAACATTGAAGCCATCCACCACCCCGGCACTCATTCGTCTGTGCCTTTGGCACAGCCTCCTTCGCGCCACCCCTCCTGGCCAGGAGGGGAGTCTTGAATACATTTTAATGAATCAAAAATTACTATTATAGTCTGATGAAGAATTTCATAACGTTTTTTCTTTCTGTACTTTGTTTTACAGCCTGGGCCATGCTTTCCAGCTGCGGGCAACAAATACCTCCTACAGGAGGCCCACGGGATAGTATTCCACCAAAGCTGGTATCCGCAAATCCTGGATTGAGAACACTTAATTTCAAAGGCAATAAAATTGTATTGACTTTCGATGAATACATTGGCGTAGAAAGACCCTTTGAAAAACTGGTCATCTCCCCCACCCCAAAGAAATTTCCCGAAGCCATCGGAAAACTGAAGGAAGTAACAGTTAAACTCAAAGACACACTTGAAGAGAATACAACATATACCATCGATTTTCAGGATGCGATCAAAGACATCAATGAGAATAATCCCATCAAGGAATTCTCATATACTTTTTCAACAGGATCTTACATCGACACTGGGTTTCTGGTGGGTCGGGTTATCAATGCTGAAAATGGAAGACCAGACAGTACGTTGATTGCAATTCTTCAACGAGACTTGAGTGATTCCGCTGTTGCTAAACAAACACCGCGTTACTATACCAGATTAAAGGGCGACGGAAGTTTTGCTTTCAAGTATATCAAACCTGGCATATACAATCTCTTTGCATTGAAGGATGTTGATGGAATGAAAAAGTATGATCAATCCAGCGAAATGATTGGCTTTCTTAAAAGACCAATTGTCATTGGAAAAGATACTGCCTTTACCTTGTTTGCATTCAAAACAGAAGACGAAGAAAAACCCAAACCAAAACCCGTTGCCAAGCCCGAAGTAAAAAAGAATGAAGACAAAAGAATAAAATTTTCATACAGCATCGAAAGCAACAGGCATGATATCCTGACCCCCATCAAAATCACATCTGACGCGCCTTTCAAAAAATTAGATACCAGCAAGATTCGCTTGGTAAACAAGGAATTCAAACCCATCGTGAAGTATAAAATCAGCACAGATACTTCCAACAAACAGTTGATTATTGATGTGCCTTGGACAGAAAATACAGAATATAAATTGATACTTGAAAAAGAGTTCGTTTTCGATACGCTTGATAACAGGCAGATGAAAACCGACACCATCACATTCACATCAAAAAAAGAATCTGAATATGGCAGTCTGGATATTCGAATTGAAAATCTGGATACCTCCAATCATCCCATACTGTTGATCAAGAAAGATGATCGAATTTTCTTTCAACTCCCTTTAAAAGAAATCAGAACCAAAATAAAATTGTTCAGGCCAGACGAATATCAAATGGCGATTTTATATGATTCCAACAACAATGGCAAATGGGATACCGGAAATTATTGGAAGAAACTCCAACCCGAACTCATCATACCACGAAAACAGAATCTGACCATCCGCTCCAATTGGGACAATGAAGTAAAGATTGATTTGAAGTAAAGAAACAGCAAGTAAATAGGGGTTAGTAGCTAGGGGCTAGTAATAAAAGGCAAAGAGGCAAGGAGGCAAAGAGTGTGAAAAGAGAAAAGAGAAAAACGAAAGGAGAAAAGTGAAAAGTGAAAGAAGAAAGATTGAATGATTTGCTGTTATTCCCTTTCGTTTTTCTCTTTTCTTTCTTTGCCTCTTTGCCTCTTTGCCTCTTTGCCTAGCTTTACTGTATATAACTATCCACTGGCAACCTGTTCCGTATACTCTTTGCCAGGGTCATTTCATCAGCATACTCCAATTCACCACCAAAGGCAATACCTCTGGCAATGGTTGTAAATGTAAGAGCAGGATTGTTTAATTTTTTTCTTATATAGTATATCGTAGTATCTCCTTGAATGGTAGGATTCAAGGCAAATACAATCTCTTTAGATTTCTCTTCATTCACTCTTGTTACCAATGCATCAATGGTAAGTTGATCCGGACCAATACCGTCCAATGGTGAAATCACACCCCCTAGTACATGATATGTGCCACTATACTGCTCAGTGGATTCAATGGCAATGACATCACGAATATTTTCAACAACACAAATCATCTCTTTTTTTCTGCCAGGATTGCTACAAATGGAGCAGGTATCTGTATCTGAAATATTGTGGCACACCTTGCAGAACTGAATTTCATCGCGCATCCGGGTAATGGCACCAGAAAACTGCTCAACATCCTTTGGATCCTGCTTCAACAAATGCAATACCAACCGCAAAGCAGTCTTCTTGCCTATTCCCGGTAATTTCGCAAATTCCTGCACCGCAGCTTCCAATAAATGAGATGGGAGGTTCATGGTGTAAAGATAGTTAATTAGGCAAAGAGGCAAAGAGGCAAAGAGGCAAAGAGGCAAAGAGGCAAAGAGGCAAAGAGAAAAGAGTAGGAACTTGACTGCCTGAGGCAGGAAAACAGAAAATGAAAGGAAGTAACGTCAAATTATTCAAGCCTTCTTCTTTCTCTTTTCTCTTTTCTCCTTTCTCTTTTCTCTCTCTTTGCCTCTTTGCCTATTCCCTATTCATGTTGTATCTTCGCGGCCTATACTTTCAAATGACAAACATTCAAAACCTTTTACAGAAGCGGATTTTGGTGATCGATGGTGCCATGGGTACCATGATCCAAAGACATAAGCTTACTGAAGCGGATTACAGGGGAAATCGATTTGCCGACTGGCCATCAGACCTGAAGGGAAACAATGACTTACTTTGTCTGACCCAACCCGAAATCATCAAAAATATTCATCTCCTCTATCTGGAGGCTGGTGCCGATATCATTGAAACAAATACTTTCAATGCACAGACCGTTTCCATGGCAGATTACAACATGAGTTCACTTGCTCATGAAATCAACCTGGCAGCAGCAGGTTGCGCCAGAGCAGCCGTAAATGAATACCTCGAAAAACATCCTGAAAGGAAATCAGAACCTGGCCCATTCGTAGCAGGTGCTATTGGCCCAATGAATAAAACACTTTCCCTTTCTCCGGATGTGAACAACCCCGGTTTCAGGTCTATCAGCTTTGATGAAGTGGCTGAAGCATATTACGAACAAATTGATGGCTTGGTACAAGGTGGTGTAGATGTATTATTGATTGAAACCATCTTCGACACACTCAATGCAAAGGCAGCAATCTATGCGATTAAAAAATATTTCCGCGACAATGAAATGGCTGAATTGCCATTGATGATCAGCGGAACCATTACAGATGCCTCAGGAAGAACGTTGAGTGGACAAACACTGGAGGCGTTTTATACCAGTGTGCAACATGCCAATCCAATCAGTATCGGGCTGAATTGTGCGCTGGGCGCCAATCAAATGAGATCACATATTGAAGAGCTTTCACAAATCGCCAATTGCTATACTTCTGCATATCCCAATGCAGGACTCCCCAATGCGCTGGGCGAATATGATGAGGCACCTTCTCAGACCGCACATTTCATTGAAGAATGGGCTAAGGAAGGCTTTGTAAATATTGTTGGTGGTTGTTGTGGAACAACGCCAGACCATATCAAACATATCGCTGAGCATGTGAAGGGTGTGGAACCCCGACAATTACCTATCATGGAAACTGAACTCTGAAACTGATCAAGCAACAACAATGGCATCACCTTTACATATTAAACCCTTCATGCGATTAGCCGGACTGGAACCTTTGGTGGTAAGACCGGAAACGAATTTTGTAAACGTTGGTGAAAGAACCAATGTGACAGGATCTAAAAAGTTTGCACGACTGATCAGAGATGAGCAATACGAAGAGGCTCTGTCCATAGCTCGCCAACAGGTTGAAAGTGGTGCCCAGATTCTTGATATCAATATGGACGATGCGTTGCTGGATGGCGAAAAGGCCATGGTAACATATCTGAACCTCTTACAAAGTGAGCCTGATATTGCCAGAATCCCCATCATGATCGACTCCTCTAAGTTTTCAATCATCAATGCGGGTTTGAAATGTGTACAAGGAAAATGCATCGTAAACTCGATCTCCCTCAAAGAAGGCGAAGAGAAATTCATTGAACAAGCTATCATTTGCAGAAGCTTCGGAGCAGCCGTTATCGTGATGGCATTTGACGAAGCTGGACAGGCTGATACACTTGAAAGAAGAATCAACATCGGACAAAGAGCCTACAAAATATTAACTGAAACGGTCGGTTTCCCTGCATCAGACATCATCTTCGATCTGAATATATTCGCTGTAGCAACCGGACTTGAAGAGCACAACAACTATGCTGTTGATTTCATAGAAGCTACCAGAGTGATTAAGCAACAATTTCCTTTGGTGAAGATTTCCGGAGGTGTCAGCAACTTATCGTTCTCCTTCAGGGGCAATGACCATGTGCGTGAAGCTATGCACTCCGTATTCCTTTTCCATGCCATCAAAGCGGGCATGGATATGGGTATTGTGAATGCAGGTCAATTGGTGGTGTATGACGAGATTGAGTCATTGTTGCGACAACTTTGTGAAGATGTGATTTTGAATAGGAACAACGACAACAATGAGGCCACTGAAAAATTGATTGCCTACGCTGAAACCGTGAAGGCCAAAGGTAAAGTGCAGGAGAGAAATGAATCATGGAGACTGAACACCGTTCAAGAAAGATTGAAACATGCATTGATTAATGGCATTACTGAATACATTGATGCTGACACTGAAGAAGCCCGTCAGAATTATCCTCGTCCTTTGGATGTGATTGAGGGTCCATTGATGGACGGCATGAATGTGGTAGGTGATTTGTTTGGGATAGGCAAAATGTTCCTTCCACAGGTGGTGAAGAGTGCCAGGGTAATGAAAAAAAGTGTTGCAGTATTAACCCCATATATCGAAGCAGAAAAACAAAAAGCAAGCTCAGCAGGAAAGATATTATTGGCAACAGTAAAAGGAGATGTACATGATATCGGTAAGAATATTGTTGGCGTGGTATTGGGTTGCAATGGATATGAAATCATTGACCTGGGTGTAATGGTATCTGCCGATAAAATTTTAGATGAAGCCATCAAACACGAGGCAGATATTATTGGGCTTAGTGGTTTGATAACTCCATCCCTGGATGAAATGGTACATGTGGCTGCTGAAATGAAACGCAGAGGCATGAAGCAACCTCTTATGATTGGAGGAGCTACCACATCAAGAATGCATACTGCCATCAGGATTGCACCTCAATATGGCGAAGGTGTGGTACATGTGTTGGATGCATCAAGAAGTGTATCTGTTGCCGGTTCGCTGCTGAATCAAAACAAAACTGAATTTTTAAATAAAACAATAGAAGATCAGGAAAGACTTCGTGAAGAGTTCGCTAATAAAAAATCAGCCAAAGAATACATCAGTTATGAGAAGGCTGTAAATAATAAAACCAAGATTGACTGGAATGCATCAATCATGTTGCCCCCATCTTTTACTGGAAGCAAAACACTGAATGATATCAGCATTCAATCTTTGATTCCTTATATCGACTGGACGCCTTTCTTCATTGCATGGGAATTGCATGGAAAGTACCCTGCTATTTTGAAAGATGAAAAAGTTGGAATAGAGGCAAGCAAATTATATGCAGATGCCACAAGTATGTTGCAAAAAATTGCTGATGAGAAATGGTTAACTGCTCATGCGGTTCTTGGATTCTGGCCTGCAAATAGCAATGGCAAAGACAGCGTGGTATTGATGGATGAGATGAACAAAGAAGAGATTGAATTACAGTTTCTGCGTCAGCAAATCAAAAAAGCAGAAGGACAGCCCAATCTATCACTGGCCGATTTTATAGCCCCTGCTGATAGCAGCAAGCAGGATCATATTGGTGCGTTTGCAGTAACCATCAAAGGCATTGAAGCTCATATCAAAGCTTTTGATGAGTCGCTCGACGATTATAATAAGATCATGCTGCAGGCTCTGGCAGACAGGCTCGCAGAAGCGCTCGCGGAATATGTACATAAGCAAGTAAGAACCAATCTTTGGGGATATGCAAAAGATGAATTACTTAACAACGAAGATTTGATCAGTGAAAACTATCTTGGAATTCGTCCGGCTCCAGGATACCCTGCTTGTCCAGACCATACTGAAAAACGCAAACTCTTCCATTTGTTGGATGCCACAAATACCATTGGCATCGAACTCACAAGTTCGTTGGCAATGTATCCTGCATCATCTGTTTGTGGTTGGTATTTTTCACATCCTGAATCAAAATATTTTGGTGTTGGGAAAATCGAAAAAGATCAATTTGTTGATTATGCAGCACGCAAACAAATGAGTGAAGAGGAAGCGGAGAAGTGGTTACGTCCTATTTTGAGTTGAGCGTTGAGCGTTTAGTCTACATGGAAAAGTTTCATAATTTAGTAATCCTCAAACATTCAACTCTAAACTCTAAACGTTCATGCGCATCATCTCCTACAACGTCAACGGCATTCGAGCTGCTATCAAAAAAGGATTTATTGATTGGCTCAAGACCGATCCGGGTGACATCATTTGTTTACAGGAAACCAAAGCCAGTGAAGCTGATGTGGATATGACAGAGATTCGCGCCTTGGGCTATGAGGACCATTGGTTCAGTGCAAGTAAAAAAGGGTATAGCGGCGTGGCAGTCTTGACAAAAATAAAACCAGATAGCATCATTCAAGGCAATGGTCATGCTGAAAGTGATGACGAAGGAAGGGTGATTCAATTGCAATTTGGAGATATACTTTTAATCAATGCATATTTCCCTTCAGGAACATCTGGCGATGAGAGACAAGACTTCAAAATGGAATGGCTTGCAGAACTCATGACCTATCTGAAGCAAATCAACAAAAAGCAAAAGAAAATCATTTTGTGTGGAGATTATAATATAGCCCATAACGAGATTGATATCCATGATCCAAAAGGAAACAAAAAATCAACCGGATTTTTACCTGAAGAAAGGGCCTGGATGGATGATTTTTTTGCTGCTGGATGGGTGGATAGTTTCAGGGAAATACATCAGGAACCTCATCGATATTCCTGGTGGAGTCAACGATTCCCTAGCGTGAGGCTCAACAACAAAGGCTGGAGAATAGACTATATCAATGTAACGAAAGAGCTAAAATCCTACATTTCAGATGCTGAAATCTACCCAGATATCAAGCATAGCGATCATTGTCCGGTATTTTTGGAGTTAAATGTATGAAAAGATAATTTTTCACAGGACATTGTCGTTTATTTTTGAACTCAATATCGTATCAAATGATAGTTTTTAATACAACCATGAACGTAAGTCATGAAAAACATGATGAGTTCATTTCCTGGTGTAAAGCCCACTTAATACCAGAGATGATGGCTACGGGATATTTTACTGAATATAAACTTTTCAGGTTGTTGAATATCGACGAAACAGACGGCCCGACGTATAGCATGCAATTCACATGCCCATCACTTGAGATATATCAGGAATTTCGGAATAATGTAAATGAAGAATCCAGAAAAAATGCAGAGGCAAGATGGGGCAATCATGTTTACTATTATAGGTCCATTATGGAGATTGTGCAATAACTGTGGAAAAGTTAAATCGCATGAAAGTTGCATTGTAACTGATTTTCATTAATCAAGGTGTTACTCATTCCCTTTAAACCATTTGTTTCAATACGCTGAAACCCTTTCCTGTATTGGATTGTAGCGTTTTTCATTTTCAAATGAATGATTTTACGTTTTATACTATTGAATAGAATGCAATACAGGACTGAATTTTAGCCACACGATGGTTGAAAAAAATATTTTGTCAGAATATAAAAGCATCTAAATTTGTTTCATCAAACATTTAAACTCTCAACTATGAACAAGGCTGAATTAATCGCGAAGCTTGCTGATGATGCAGGAATTACAAAAACACAAGCAAATGCAACTTTAGATTCATTTGTAAGTGCAGTTACTAAAACTTTGAAAGGTGGTGGTAAAGTTACATTGGTAGGTTTCGGTACTTTCTCTGTAACTAAAAGAGCTGCTCGTAACGGTCGTAACCCACAAACTGGTGCTGTGATCAAGATCAAAGCTAAAAAAGTTGCTCGTTTTAAAGCAGGTAAAGAACTTTCTTCTAAGATCTGACCTGAACAAAAACATTAAAAAAAAGCAAGACGCGTTCGTGTCTTGCTTTTTTTTTCGACATTTGCATAGAATTAAAAAATATATACCATGGGAAGAGGAGACAAAAAAACCAAAAAAGGCAAAATTTTCAAAGGTTCTTTCGGAAAATCAAGGCCTGCAAAGACAACGAAGAAGTCTGCTAAAAAAGCATAAGAATCATTAGACACAAGGCACGGGGCACAAGGCACGAGAAAATACAGTAATCACATTGCTAAAATAATATTGTATGCACTTGTGCCTTGTGCCCAGTGCCTCGTGGCTTTGCAGTTTAAGGGGCCAACCTGCTGATCCTCCAATCTGATTCGGAGGTTTTATTGTACAGCACCCTGTCATGCAGCCTATCACTTCTGCCCTGCCAGAATTCTATTCTATCAGGAACTACCCTATACCCACCCCAATGTGGAGGTCTTGGTATATTACCATCTGCATATTGTAATTTCAATTCATAGGCTTTCTGCTCAAAAACACTTCGACCAACAACTTCGCTGCTTTGTGGAGAAGCCCATGCCCCTATTCTACTGCCAAAAGGGCGACTATAAAAATATTCATCAGACTCTTCTGGTGAAACCATGATGCAACTACCTTCAATCCTTATTTGACGCTCAAGCTCTTTCCAAAAGAAAAGAAGAGATGCAAATGGAGTAGATTGCAATTGCTTTCCTTTATTGCTCTCATAATTACCAAAGAAAACAAACCCACGCTCGTCATATCCTTTCAACAAAACAATCCTACTGGAAGGCCTGCCATCTTGATTTACTGTAGAAAGAGCCATCGCATTCACCTCATCTAATTCTGCATTGATTGCCTCATCCCACCATAAATCAAACTGCCTGAAGGGATTCTTCCTGACATCATTTTCTGAAAGCGACTTAAGTTGATAGTCTTTCCTGATAGAAGAAATTGACATATGTGTGGGGTTTAGCGTTGATGCTTGTGAGTTGAATGTTTATACAAGTGATATCATTCCAATCATCAATAAAATTGTCGATACAAAATTAGCAAATAGCTTTAAAACGCTCATCTCTAAACGCTCAACACTAAACTATTTTACCAAGGTTCCAATCTGATCTCCACAGACCAATTTTTTAAGATTGCCATCTGTGTTCATGTCAAACACAATGATTGGGAGATTGTTTTCCATACAGAGTGTGAAAGCGGTCATATCCATGATCTTCAAGTTTTTTTCTATGCATTCCTTGAAGGAGATGGTATCATATTTTACTGCATTGGGGTCTTTTTCTGGATCGGCGGTATAGATGCCGTTTACACGTGTTCCTTTAAGAATGACATCCGCCTCAATTTCAATAGCACGGAGTGAACCAGCAGTATCTGTAGTGAAATATGGATTACCGGTTCCTGCACCAAAAATGACCACACGGTGTTTTTCAAGATGTCGGATAGCTCTTCTGCGTATATACGGTTCAGCAACCTGCTCCATCTTGATAGCACTCAACAGGCGCGTATACATGCCTTGTTTCTCCAACATGGCCTGAATAGCCATAGCATTGATCATTGTAGCCAACATGCCCATATAATCGCCGTGAGCGCGTTCTATGCCTGTTTCAGATTCATTCATACCACGGTAGATATTGCCACCGCCAATAACAACTGCTACTTCCACACCCAAATCAACAATACTTTTGATTTCACGAGCATATCGACTTACCATAGCAGGGTCAATACCAAAACTATTTTCGCCCATGAGCGATTCACCTGAAAGCTTGAGGAGAACTCTTTTGTATATCGGTTGCATGGTGCGAAGATACAAAAATCAGGGAAGGAGGCAAAGAGGCAAAGAGTTTGCTCTTCCGAGCCTCTAACTCCTGGCACCTAACTCGAGTATAAAAAAAGACCCTCTCATATGAGAAGGTCTTTTGATATAGATTTTTACGGTAATTAACCGAGAGCTACACGCTTGAAAGAAACAACTGCGAGATCACTTCCCTTAGACTTGATATAATCTCCTACAGACATTCCACCATCTTTTACAAAGGCTTGTGCAACCAATGTGCTTTCTTTGAAGAATGCATTGAGTTTACCTTCAGCGATCTTGTTGATCATTTCATCAGGTTTACCTGTCATTTTAGGATCATTTTTAATCAAATCGATGATGATTGCCTTTTCTCTTTCAATAACTTCTGGAGCAACTGAAGAAGAATCGATAGCAACAGGGTTCATAGCTGCAATTTGCATGGCAATATCCTTGCCAACTTCAGCTTCAGCCTTATTCAAGCCTACAAGTACACCCATACGGTTAGCACCATGGATATATGAAGCTACGAATTCAGCATCGATACGCTCAAACTTGGAGATACCGATCTTTTCACCGATGCTTGCCAATTTATCATTAACCAGATCAGAAATCTTTGTTCCACCCAATTCAATTGAATTAAGATCATCTACGGATTTCACATCATTTGCAATAGCAGCATCCATGATGCTTTGAGCAAAAGCAATGAAGTCGCCATTCTTACTAACGAAATCTGTTTCACAACTTAAGCAAAGTGCAATACCGCTTTTGTTATCTGATGAAGTTTTAGCAAGAACCACACCTTCCTTTGCATCACGATCGCCCCTGAGTGCAGCAACCTTCTGTCCTTTTTTCCTTAACCAGTCGATAGCGGCTTCGAAATCACCGTTATTTTCAGTAAGGGCTTTGCGACAATCCATCATACCTGCACCAGTCATTTGGCGCAGCTTATTAATTTCAGCAGCTGTTATTTGAGTTGACATATGTTATTCCTCCAATTTCGGCGCAATTTAATGCCCGAAATTACTTTTAAGGTTATTATAATGTTATCGTGGGATTACTTCTTCTGCGCTGGCTTCCTTCCACCATTTCCGGCAGCAGGTACACGACGCTTAGGAGCTGATTTACCCCTCTTTCCACCTTCACCATCTTCTTCATCAACTGAGAATTTTGGTGATGCATCAGAAGACTCATCGCCTTCTTCGCTCTCATCAGATTTTTCAGCCTGACGCTCAGCCAATCCTTCTGCAATCGCAGCAGTGATATAGTTGGTAATGATAGCAATTGATTTTGTAGCATCATCATTGGCAGGAACCGGGAACTCAACTTTGTTAGGATCACAGTTTGTATCTACCATACCGAATGTCATGATACCCAAACGCTTTGCTTCTGCAAGCGCGATGTGCTCATGTCCGATGTCTATGATGAACAAAGCAGCGGGAACACGACCGAGTTGAGCAATACCACCCAATACCTTTTCCATTTTATCTCTGTCGCGAGACAATTGCAAACGCTCTTTCTTGGTGATGCTGTCGAAGCTACCATCGCTGAGCATTTTTTCAATGCTTTGCATTTTCTTTACAGACTTACGAACTGTATTGAAGTTTGTAAGCATACCACCAAGCCAACGTTCAGTTACATAAGGCATGTTTACCCTTTGTGCACATTCAGTTACGATTTCTTTGGCTTGTTTCTTGGTACCAACAAACATGATTTTCTTACCACTCTTCGCAATGTTTTTGAGAGCAGCAGCAGTTTCTTGCAGGCACTCAACTGTCTTGTTCAGATCAATGATATGAATACCTTTTTTCTCTGCATAGATGTAAGGCAACATCTTGGGATTCCACTTCTTACGGAGGTGACCGAAGTGAACACCGGCTTCCAGGAGTTGCTGTTGCAGTGAAGTGTTATTTTCCATTGTAAAATGTATGTTTTAAAATTCTTGTTTAAAATTGGGAAAAATGTAGCAGCAGATAGCAAGATCTGATGCAACCTGATTCCATTAACGCTTACTGAACTGGTAGCTCCTTCTGGCTTTCTTCTTACCGAATTTCTTCCTTTCAACACCCCTTGGATCCCTTCTCAACAAACCAGCAGCTTTCAATGCAGGTCTGAATTCTGGATTCAAAGTGATCAAAGCACGTGCAATTCCAAGTTTGGATGCTTCAGCCTGACCTTTTTTACCACCACCGGCAGCGTTGATTTTGATATCGTATTTACCTGCTCCCTCAACTGTATTGATTGGAAGCACCACTTGATTCTGAAGATAAATCTGTGGGAAATATGCCTTATAGTCAAGGTCGTTAACCGTAATAGAACCTTCTCCTTTTACAAGGAAAACCCTGGTAACGGCTTCTTTTCTACGACCAAGTCCGATCTTTTGTTTTTCCATTATTCTTTTTTTGAAATCGTTTTAAAATTAGAATTTGAACGCAGCAGGTTGTTGTGCAGTGTGAGGATGCTGATCACCAGCATATACAAAAAGCTTCTTAACCATTTGACGGCCAAGACGATTTTTAGGAAGCATCCCTTTTACCGCTCTTTCCACTACTTGTTCAGGACGACGCTTCAAAAGATCCTTAGCGATCTCGATTTTTTGTCCGCCAGGATATCCAGTTACGTGCTGGTATTCCTTGTAGTTAATTTTGTTTCCTGTGAATACGACCTTTTCTGCATTGATTACAATTACATAATCTCCGCAATCTACATGGGGCGAATAGTACGCTTTGTTTTTTCCGCGCAACACTGAAGCAATTTTGCTACAGATTCGTCCCACAGTTTGATTGGTCCCGTCCACAACGTACCAATTACGCTGTACGGAAGCTGCATTTGCATGCTTTGTGGTAAAGTGTAGTTTACTCATTTTTTAAAAAATTTTCGGATTTACATCCGGGTTATAAATATATGTCTCCGCCATCCCGGAAACAACCCTCTTTATCAAAGGGAGCGCAAAACTAGATAAAAGAAGTTGCAAAAACGAACAAAAAGAGGTCTTTTTTTAACTGCACCTTTGTAAGTGGTTGATAATCAATTAAAAATTTGACTATTTCTAATCAAGGCAAGGAGGCAGAGAGGCAAAGAGGCAAGGAGGCAATGAGGCAAAGAGGCAATGAGGCAAGGAGGCAAGGAGGCAGGGAGGCAATGAGGCAAGGAGGCAGGGAGGCAATGAGAAATTATACGAGTATAAAAATCAAACGGGTATGCTGTTTACAAATAGGCCATCAGCTTCTTTCCCTCTTTGCCTCTCTGCCTCCTTGCCTCCTTGCCTCTTTGCCTAGATTAAAACTGCAACCCCACAAAACTATTTCCCTTGATCTTTTCGTATGCAGCAGGATTGAAGGAATATAATTTACCCGGACGATGATGTACATCTGTCTCCATCTCATGCTCATCTTTTAACATACCAGTGGTAAATAACTTCTTCCTGAAATTCCTTCTGTCAAATTCAATGCCCAATACTGCCTCAAATACCTGCTGCAACTGACGTAGGGAGAATTTTTTATCCAGCAGATTAAATATAATGGGCTCTTCCTGTATTTTCTTTTTCAATGCTAGCAGACAGGTATCTAATATCAATTTATGATCAAATGCCATGGTGGTAATCTCAGACACTGAATGCCAATGCAATGAGTGCTCCTGGCGCTGCAACTGGTAATCCTTTACATTCACCAAAGCCAGATATGCCGTGGTTATCACCCTCCCTGCAGGATGCCTGTTTACTGCACTAAACGTTTTGACTTGTTCCAAAAACATATTGCTGAGACCCGTTCTTTCTTGCAATACACGATAAGATGCATGATCCAAATCTTCATCAGGATGCAATACATCTCCCAACAATGACCACTGACCCTTATAGGCAGGCAGATCACTTTCAATCAATAAAACTTTGATTTCTCCTCCATCATAGCCGAAAATGACACAATCTACTGATTGAGCGAATCGAAAATCAGGCATTAATTCAATAGGAGTAGTATTGATATTGGGCTTTTGAAGCACCTCTTCCATATGGCTTAAATTGTTTTAGGGGTAGGCAAAAATATAGTCAAATTGCCTAGATTTAAAAAGAATTTCTAAAATTCTATTTTAGGAGCCAACTTTGACAGATGCAAGCTGAAAAAGATATTCAATTTTACCAGAATTGGGGCCAAGAAATCCTGAAGAAAAAAGATGACCTGGGTTTTCTGACCGACCATATTGAAATACTCAGAAATCTGATACGTTTTCATGAACACAGATATTATGTGATGAACGATCCTTTGATTTCTGATTTTGAGTTTGATCAATGCTACCATGCACTTAAAAAAACAGAACAATACAACCCACTTTTGGTGACCGCTGATTCGCCTACACAGCGTGTGGGACCCGGCATCACAAAACAATTCAACACGGTTCAACACCTGGTGCCCATGTTATCCCTGGAAAACTCCTATGATGCAGAAGATCTGATTGAATGGGACCGTAAAGCCAGGGAATTATCCGGACTTTCTGAAATGACCTACTGTGTTGAACCTAAGTTCGATGGGGCAAGTATCTCGTTGATCTATGAAAATGACATGTTCGTTCGAGGTGCAACCAGGGGCGATGGAGTTGCAGGGGAAGATATTACCCTGAATCTGAAGCAAATCAAGTCCATTCCTCTTTCTGCACCCTTTTCCAAATACGGAATTCAACAAATTGAAATTCGAGGTGAGGTATTGATCAATAAAGATAATTTTAGAAAATACAACGAACAACTGGCAGAGCAAAACCTGCCACCACTTGCGAACCCACGCAATGCAGCTTCTGGATCCCTTCGCATCAAAGATGCAAGCCTCGTTGGGAAACGCAACCTGGAAGCCTTTATTTATCATGTTGCCTACCTCCAAATGGAAGAAGATAGCAACCCTATCAATTCACATTCTAAAAGCCTGGAAATGTTGTGGGACATGGGTTTCAGGAGCCCGGTACATGAAAAGAAAGTTCTCAAAGGCATACAGCAAGTCATCGATTTTTGCCATGAATTTGAAGCAAAACGAGATGACCTGCCTTATGAAATCGATGGCTTGGTGATCAAGGTGAATGAATTGGATATGCAGGATAAATTGGGCATGACAACACATCACCCACGCTGGGCCATTGCATTTAAATTCAAAGCCAGACAAGCAACCAGTAAGCTTCTTCAAGTTGATTATCAAGTTGGCAGAACTGGAAGCGTAACACCCGTAGCAAAAATTCAACCAGTTCCCATTGGAGGGGTTACCGTTGCCTCCATCTCACTGCACAATCAGGATTTCATCAAGGAAAAAGATATTCGTCTGGGCGATACCCTTTTGGTAGAACGAGCCGGTGATGTAATTCCATATATCGTGAAATCATTTCCTGAATTGAGAAAAGGGGATGAACTGGAAATTCCCTTTCCAACAGTTTGTCCTGTCTGTAATACTGCTCTGATCAAACCTGAGGAAGAAGCAGTGTGGAGATGTCCGAACTTCGAATGCGATGCTCAAGTGGTTGAAAGGATGATCCATTTTACATCCAAAGATGCGATGGACATTCGTGGTTTGGGCGATGCCAATATCAGAAAATTCCATGAGTTGGGCTGGTTAAAAGACATCCCATCCATATACCAGCTTCCATTTGATCAACTGAAAAACATGGAGGGCTTTGGCGCCAAATCAGTTCAGAACATGAGCGAAGCCATTGAAAAATCAAAATCACAACCGCTCTATAGACTCATCAATGCATTGGGTATTCGGTATGTAGGTGAAACAACAGCAAAAACACTTGCACAAGCTGTTTCGCATCTACTTGATCTAAGTACCATGAGCACGGAACAACTGCAACAGATAGAAGATGTAGGAGTGAAAGTGGCAGAAAGTATACATCAATTCTTCAAGTCGGAAGCGAATGTTCTTATGCTGAAGAAATTGGAGGTATTGGGACTTCAGCTGAACAGCATAAAAAAAGAATCAGCAGGTGGAAGCCTTTCTGGTAAAACTTTTCTATTTACAGGAACATTGCTGAAACTCAAAAGATCCGAAGCAGAGGCCATGGTGGAGGAACAAGGTGGTAAAATATTATCCGGGGTCAGTAGCAAACTCGACTACCTCATTGTAGGTGAAGATGCAGGATCCAAACTTGAAAAAGCGAAAAAGATTGCCTCTATTAATATACTTGATGAAGAGAATTTCATAGCACTGATAACGAACAACCAATAAAGTGGAAGAGTGGAAGAGTGGAGAATTTTATTAAACTCCACTTTTCCACCTTTCCACTACTCCACTCAAATCAACCCCTTCTCCATCAAATACTCCCCAATCTGAACTGCATTGGTGGCAGCACCTTTGCGGAGATTGTCTGAAACAATCCACATGTTCAATGTTTTAGGTTGTGTTTCATCTCGACGAAGACGACCAACAAAAACCTCATCTCTTTCATGAGCATCCATCGGCATCGGATATTGTTGGGTAGCAGGATCATCCACCAACACAACACCAGGGGCTGAAGCCAACAATGCTTTTACTTCGTTCAAATCAAATTCATTTTCAAACTCAATATTCACGCTTTCACTGTGTCCGCCCATTACTGGGATTCTTACTGTAGTTGCAGTTACCTTAATTGAATCATCACGCATGATCTTCATGGTTTCCTTCACCATTTTCATTTCCTCTTTGGTATATCCATTTTCGAGAAACACATCAATTTGAGGTATTACATTCAAATCAATCGGATATTTATATGCCATTTCGCCAGTGATGCCCTGACGCTCATTCATCAATTGGTTCACAGCCTTTACACCGGTACCTGTAACACTTTGATATGTGCTTACCACCACCCTGTTGATCTTGTATTTTTTGTGCAAAGGATTCAATGCAACAACCATTTGAATGGTAGAACAGTTCGGGTTCGCAATGATTTTATCTTCCGATGTGATAGCATCTGCATTGATTTCGGGAACCACAAGCTTTTTCGTTGGATCCATTCTCCAGGCAGATGAATTATCTACAACGGTAATGCCTGCTGCTGCAAACACCGGAGCCCACTCTGTTGAGGTACTTCCACCTGCAGAAAACAATGCCAATGCCGGTTTCATGTTGATGGCATCCTGCATGCCAACTACCTTATACTGTTTTCCCTTAAACGTTACTTCCTTTCCTACAGATTTCTCTGAAGCTACAGGGATAAGTTCTGTTACCGGAAAATTTCTTTCTGCCAATACTTGCAACATTTTAGTGCCTACGAGACCGGTTGCACCTACGACTGCTACTTTCATAATTCAAGTTTTTCCCTCTCGGGTGTTTGTTAAAAAAAAGCCTCCCAAAAATTGGAAGGCTGTTACATATTTGAAGCATACAAATGGAACTAACCTTCCTGATGGGAACGTTTTTTGCTCTTCTTTGTATGTTTTATTGCTTTCAACATTGCAGGTGCAAAACTACATTGTGGTTTTTTTTCTGCCAAAAAAATGTTGAAAACACCTTTTTATCCCCTCCAGGCAAACATAGCTTTGCTTCATGAAATCGTTTACTATATTGAGTTTTGTACTACTGATGCACATTGTCACAGAAGCTCAAATCTCCCGTTATTCAGTTGTTATCAATGAATTAATGGCAGACCCTTCGCCTGTTGTGGGACTGCCCAATACTGAATTCATTGAACTTAGAAACAATACAACACAACCCATTAACCTATATAAATGGCGTATCAGCAATGGAACAACAACTACATCTATTGGTGTAAATTATCTATTAGGACCTGATAG